>CALKVB010000431.1 GCA_937996605.1 uncultured Oxalobacteraceae bacterium
ATGGTCGGATGGAAACATGTCGTTGTGGGCTCGCAGCAAAATTCTGCGTTGGATTTCGGATTGTGGAGTTTCTGTGACCGAGGTCTCCAACAACATGAATGTTGTCTTTTGCAAGTATGCTACGCTGGTGCGGACGAGACTCTATCACTAAATGCTGCGCAAGCCACCTCGGTCATTTCGTTTTCTTCCGCGCTATTGGCTTTCCTTCTCGCAGGCTACAATCGAAGAACGCAAATCAATTCGTTTGTTATACCTTGTTCAATCGTGCTTTCTTTGGCGAGTGCTGTTGTTACTTTGGTTCTATTCATGGTGCCCCTGAAAGAACTAATTGATGATCTCGCCTGGTATGGGCAACCACTGAGTGTGCATTACGGACCATCATTTTACTTGAATATTTCCTCAATGGTCGTCCTCGTGTTATCCCTTCTGTCATCCTTGTTCTGTGTCGACAAGATTGTAGACCCTGAACTTACGGAAGGATTGTTACAGACTACTCAAATTAACGTGTAAAGTGGAAAACCTAATGTTTTTCGATCAGAACACATTCGTTCGTCTTTTCAATAAACGGCATGTCAACCTCGCTCGGATTCGACTGCAATGCCGTCATAGTCGATATGGTCACTGCTCTTGAAAACGGAGATCAAGTCTTTCCCCGTTTTTTTGCGGATTTCAATTGTCAGTACGAATGGCCTCCGCCTGGAACCTTGCTTCAGTCCAATGTGACGTATAAAGTAGGCACAAATCTATGTAAGACCAACTCTGTGGCTGATTGTCCGGCACCTTTCATCTCGGTAATGCTGGTTCCAGAAGGCAGCATTGTGGAGTTTTATGCCAAGTCTCATCCGAATGTGGCCTTTCCCGGTCAAATCAATCTGGCATCCCGACCACCCAATCCCAAGGGTTTGTCGTATCTCGATCGGATGTATACTCCGAATCTCATTTCTGCCCTAACCAATAATCTATGGATGCGAGAAAGTTACGCCGACCAACCGTCGAAACCGTGGGGAGACCAATCACAACACGGGAAACTAGATGTACCGTGTGCTCAAAACACGATTCCCGACGGCAAAACGGCTGACGGATTGTATGGATGGTCTGACGATGCCAAAACACTTGTCAAGCGAGGTTTAGTGTCATGTGGTTCTCCCTTTTGGCCATCATTCATCGAGGCTTCCCAAAGTCTAACAACAGAAAACGGTCAGTGGTCTCTCAGTGATGGAACGGTGACTTCCAATGGCACTTTCAAATGTGTTTCTGCGCCTATTCAGTTCGGATCACAGTCGCGTGTGGACAAATCCTTTCCGTTGGCCGGCATATATTCTATGGTTGTTGAGCAACGAGTTGAACCGTTCAATCGAGACATTTCCAAAGGTTGTTTTACTGGTAGGTATGGAACTCCAATGCAGTTTCAAACACCAGTATTCTCAACTATTGATTGTGTCGCATCGCGAGAAACGTATTTAAACAACAGTGGCGCATGCTCAAAGCCACCCGGAGACAGTGTAAGAATATTAGATTGTGATACTTGTGATCCTCAATATCTCATTCAAGGTTCGGTCGATTCTTTCATTGTCAAGACTGACGATTGGGATATGCAACGATTTATCTGGTGCATTGCTGATCCCAAGGACAAACCCACCTTTTATGGCTATCCCTTGCAAAGGTATCAAGCCGGATCCGCCTTTTGCGACCAGCATGTGACCGAGCTCTGCCAAGACACCGGCATTGTCCAGCAAAACAAAGCATTTGCCGTCGCATGTCAATGTATTCTTCAGCAACAAAAGTTGAAAGTCGAATACGCCGGTCTCGACGTTCCAGTTCAATGCTTTCTCAATGTGTGTGATGGCAGTACCGACGGTGTCTATCGCACCAGCGGTCAGCAACGTGGTTGCACCGCCAAGATTTGTCAACAAGTCATTGCATTGAATGGTTCAGGCATCATCAGCAGCGGAAAACAACAATTGGAATGCAACGGCAAGGTCTATAACGTACAAGATGAAGTCATCAATATGGCCTCGGGAAAAACTGACTTTGATCCCAATATCTTGGCTCCCAAAGTTTCTTCAGGATTCCATCTGGGCCGAGAGTTTTATGTCGCGCTTGGCTTTCTCGTCATTGTGTTTTTCCTATTATTGTTGTGGGGTTTGCATCGCTGGGAAGAGCAACGAGAGATGCAAAAGTACAAGAAGGAACGGGAAGCCGAGTTATTGGCAAAAGTCATCAGTTACAAACCACCGGAAGACTACGGCGTGGTCTAAAAGATCTTGAACACAAAGATCAAACAAGACAAGGTTCGATAGCTTTACGCATCATGCTCCCAAATCTTCCGAACACCTTCACACAACATCCAATCGAGCAACGTTTGAATCGGAAACGTGCTTCTCACCCATTCTAGTGAGTGCGTCATGCTACATCGTAGATATCCCAAAAAACAGCATGCGTACAACTGTGCTCGTTCTGCGTCGAGAAAATACAAACCAACTTGACCTTGATTGACGTTGGCATTTTGACTTCGAAGCAAACGATACAGGTTTGAGTTTGGATCTCGACAGTCTCGATGGATACCCGATAAAGACTTTTCGTAAGCTCTTAACCGTGTTTTGCACTTCATTCCCTGGGTTCCTGATTGGCGGATCATTTTAAGTACTTCAAACACCTCACCGCACGCATGAGTAAGCTTCCCCACGATATCATGCCAAAGGGTGAACTTGAGGGAAGTGAGTGTAGGACCATCCACTAACTTGCCGTCGTCAGTGATCATGCGATCGACAAAAGTGCAGAAAACCGAGGGCAGAAATCCCCAATGCGTTGAGTTCGACACAAAAAACGGCTGGAAAAGCTCCGTCATCTCCGCAAAGACCGAATCAGGGCCAAACGATAGCGGACACAAGCGGTTTGCTACTTGACGAATCAGCAAACGTCTCTTACATGCCGCTTCAGTGGAAATGGATGGAAACTGTAGATAAGGGATCATGTCTTGTCGGAATTCGTCCAACATCTTGTGCCGCTGCACGTTTACAATCTCGTCCAAAGAGCGATTGGGGTACTCCATCATCAACTCTCCTAGATAGCAGCGGATGACTGGCGAAGTGTCTGGAAGCCGCAAGAGATGCTCAACCCGTGGATCTTGCTGGAGAACATTTCTGAGGTCAGCCGACATGGCATCACTCACCCATGCTGGTGCGGGCTTGGTCATCGAAACCAAAGTGCAGTTACCAAGGAAACGACTGCCGTTCGCTGGCATATCTAAAAACGCTCTGAACGCCGTAACCATTCCACTGCCAGTAAATGCAAAAATGAAGTTCAGACGATGACGATCTTCCCCCATGCGAGGATTGGGTTGAAACACATGTTTCAGAGCGCATGCGATGCTCTCAACGTACTTTCGATCGTCACTGATGAAAAGCCGCTGAATTTCGTCAATCAGGATGAGACAACGTCGATTCAGCTTTATGATGGCTTCACCGAATGCGTCGAAAAACTGATTCATGTAGCTGATAGGCGTATCTTTACGGAATTGTGCTTCTGGTAACGGGAATGTCCATCCTGTCTTGCTAATTTGCTCCAAAATTGCATCACAGAGCCCGACCACGTCCCCGCAAGCGAAGCGATCACAATTCACTCGTACGATATGAACGGTGGAGGCGTCTTTTTCTTCCATGAACAATGACGGTAGCAAAACGTTCAACATGGCACTCTTCCCCGTCTTTTGGTAGCCAACGAAGAACAGATTAGGACAGATAGATTGACGGTTCAGTCGCACTACATTTTCGGACCAACTTCTGACGACACCTTCTACCCCATGCCAGTCGTAAAGTTTTCCAATGAAGGTCTGCACCCCTTCGAAGTAATGAATGCCGACACCTGAACTGTATTTGCGCTCGACACATGCATCAAAACCAGATTGATGGACGTCCGTGCGCGACATTTTTCGGCGTTTTGATCCATAGTCCGGTTGCAAATGTGACCGGCGAGTGGTGATCGACATGTAAGTTTCTTTTACGATACACGGTCGGAAACGTTTCCCATACGCTAAAGGGCGATCAAGGGCTACACATTGCGTGTCGCGTCAGATGCTCGCGACTACAAACTTCAACGCTGAATGTTTCTTCATGAGTTTTAAGTGGTGAGAAGTTTGTCGGCAAGGTGAATCGGAGCATGACCTCATGTGCTTGCCGTTGTCAATTCTAACCTGTCCATCGTCCACATCAATGGTCACGTCTAATGGTGCGGCACCAATTGTCTGAGCTGTGCTTGCGCTGCGATTTCAGCTCGGGTATCATTTGGCCTCAAAAATCGAGGTGCAGCATTCTATGACGCTTTCCCCTTTATGGATATCGAGTCAGTTACAGACAGAACACATGCAACGACTACGTCATATGTACAGGTTTTACAACAATATCTGTGGCGGCCGATAAAGGTGCAGCCACGTTCAAGGAAACAGATGTGACATCGTGGATTCCGAGCTCAGGCGCAGATGTGACAGCATGGGACGCGGCAACCGCATGAACGACAGCCTGGTGTGACGACGTTGCTTCGACAGATGGATTTCGATTTTTCTTGTGTTGTTTCTTGGGTTTTGAAGCGCCTTTGGCCTTTTTTTCCAAAATTGCTCTGCATTGTCGAGCAGATAAATGAAAAATCAAAATATGACCACACAAACATCCACTGTACCTTTTCGGGTCCTCGGTCTTGACCTCGGCAGTTTGGAGACGTTGCGAAAGTCGTTCCTTTGCAGAAGCTTGCAACTTGGAGGCCTTGTTTCGAATTTCTTCGGACCTCCAGAACTGCAGAAAATCTTTTGGGGTATTGTAGACAGTGTGCATATATGTCTCGAAATCTTGAATGTTTTGCTGGTTTTCCTCCATAGACAATTGAATCCAATTCGGAGATGGGCCTGCCACTGAAGGATCGATCACCCGATATCTGCACCCCTTGATGTCCAATTGTACGCTGAAGCGTAAACCTAGCTCTGTAAAGAAAGCATTGTCCATGGCGAGGAGTCCCGAGTACAGCTGGTGTTGATCTTCCTCTGTGAATGGACGTGACAAGAAAACGCGCTTCTTTTCAGTATCCGACAATTTGCAGATCACGTCTCTCGAGTCTTTGTCGAAATCGAAATCAAATTTTCCAGCACGCTCGCTGTTCTGATACGTCGCACCCTCCGGACCGACGACGATAGGGAAAGTGAACAGTTTTCCTGGATCGCAAATCAGAGAAATGTTGGGCGATAACGACACCAACGCGTATGCATGATCGATATGGTCCTTGTTTTGCACATGTGAGGGCGCAAGAATCGCCTCAATCTGCTCATTTTTCAAGGACTGCACCAGGTCACCTGCCATTGTAAGACAGTGGTCGCCTTGACCATGCTTTTCAATGGAACCGATATCATCGAAATGTTCGACCGCGTACCGACGATACGAAACCGTATCGTATGGCGTTGAATGTTTCTTCATGAGTTGGTCAACGTTGCGGTAAGTGCTCAACTCAGCTGCTGAAAGAACATCGAACAGATATGGTCCATTTGCATTATACACGACACGTCTATTACTTGGCGCGGAATCCATGGATGCTGTTGTATGGCGCTTTCCCCCCTTCTCCGTTTGGCGGCAAGGTCCTACCGGGTAAACTGGTCCGGCCGGACCAATTCGAGTATTTTCGTATGGCAACCGCCATTTTGCGCCCGATGTCAAGCGTACAACTTGCGTCTGTTACCGTAGTCCGGCGTCGACCGGATATCAACGTGTTCTCGGTGCAATTCCAAGACTACAAAGAATTCACTAGTCTCTGCAGCAATCGAAAACTGAAGCAATCGGCAGTGCGGATACAGAAACAGTACCACGCTCCGGGATCGTTTTTCGCCAAGAAGCCTGAAACAAAAACTGTGTTTGGATGGGGAACGGAAGCGTTTATTACACATACTTCCAAAATCTGGGAGTATTGTCGAAACATCATCAGTCGCGTCTCTTCGGTAATCGTTTTGCGTCGCCATTTTGCTGCTTTAAGTTTACCCTTCGTTTCTAACGTTGAACAGGATTTGCTGCTCTTGTCGGAGTCTGCAATGAAGGCGAAACTTGGCGTAAGTGAAATACTTACCAAACAGTTGCCCGGACAGAAATATCTCACGAGGTTGAAAGAAAGTATGCGGCTTTTGGATCGGCCTCATGCAACCGAACCAAAGACAGTCAAGCATGAAGAACCTGACAAACGACAAGCGCCTACTTTCCCACCCGTACCTGTGTACCGGAGAGTTTTACCCAAAGAAGATGCATTGAAACTACTTCATGAATACCGATCCAAGTGGCCAAACGACGTCGATATTTCTTCGGTTTCTACGCAAGATTCGTGTTCCACCATACTCTCGTCTGTTCATGACGAAGATGCAGATTGGTGATTGCTTTCGAACTGCTTCACGGCAAAATAAAACCCGCATGATCTGTGAGTGTCTCCTTGTTTTGAAACAACGTTATGTGCACTTGAATTCGAAGAATGTGATCAATTCCGTTGGTAAATGGATTTTGATCGTTAACCAGGTCTGAAACCGCCCTTTGTTTAAATATCGTTTACTAGTTAGTCGGACGCTGGTACTAGCCTGGTAGTCTTTCATGAACGAGGAGTGGATTGTAACCATCGGAAACGACCACATCCACCAGTTTCGATCGTGTCTCGGCATCCAGTTCATGCCACATCGTTGCAGTTGTACGTGCAGTTGTACGCATCGATCCCGAAAAGGACGTTCGAAATGCCCAAGTGGGCAAGTGTGCAACATCGGCCGAATACTGCCCAGAACTGGCTCGTTGGTACTTGAGGTCCGGCTACGGTTCGTGCCATGATGAATCTGAGTTTGAAGTGATGAATCCGGAAGCTCTGCAATTGCCCGCATCGGACCACTCCAATTAACGCCTCTACAACTTTTGAGATATGTGTATGGCAACCTTTCTCGAAAAGGGTTTCATGCGTGAGGTCTGCATGAGCCGCCAATGGATCGGTCCCGAAGATGCCAAGGATCAGTATCCCATTTGGCGCGAGTGGTGGGAAGCTCGTTGCGAAACCTTTTGCAAGAAGAGGGAAGAGGAGTTCGCGTGATATCAGCCCGCTTCAATTTCGCGCAGAAAGGAAACAATTTTGTTCTTGACATGTGCATGAGATTCACCATCGGACCACTCGCGAATGATGCTGAAATGGGAAGCATCAAAATACACAATTTCCGAATACCGCTGTTTGTCTCGCAATGAATAATGGAAATCAAAGGAATGCTGTTTTAAGCTGATGTCAGACGTGGCGTTCACCAGCAAAATAGGCGGTGTTCGGTCCGTAATGTTGTAAATGGGAAAGCTATCTTCATAGGAGGGTCGATCTCCAAACGCATTCAGCAGCAATTGCTGTCCTAGAAACAATTGGCGCAAACGTTTGTCGGAATAGACTCCGGAAATTCCAACGCATGCTTTGACATCTTCAAGGGATAGATTTACTTCTTTCAAATAGGTTTCATTGGTGGACAAGAGAGAGGCCAAATGACCACCTGCAGAATGGCCCATCACGGCCATCCAATCGGATCGGCCTCCGTATTCGGCCGCATGATCATGCATCCATTTGTATGCTTTGGCAATATCCCGAATATGTGCCGGATGAAGCAATTCGTCGCGAGGCACCAGCGCCCACAAGGATACCAGCACTGACAAGATGATAAGGGACAGAACTAGCATGAACAAGAGTTGAGCTTGGGTGGTGGAGGTGACCGTCAAAGCCAAAAGTACAATGCCGACCAGAGTCACGATGGATTGCAGTTGGTCATTGGACAGAGAGGACAAGGCATACGAGGGCGCCACGCAGACATAGCCTTGTTTGGCGAGTTCGGTGCACACATGCTTGCCGTTGCGCCGACTGCCTGTGAAATGTCCACCGCCATGGATGTACATGAGCATAGGCGCGGGCGATGAGCTCACCGCGGGACAATACACATCCGCCTTTTTCGTCGATCCGTCGATAGGAATGTCAGGAAACACCTTCACTTCCATTCCTTTGTTTCTGCCGCGCGTCTGACAAATCGGCCAAGGATGGGTTCGAGTCAAAGAAAAACATGCTCGAGGATTGGATTGCCCAAGATTTGTGTCGTCAAGTGCGATTTCAAAACGTGTTGGATGTCTTTTATATCTTGCGGGAACCGCTGCAACACGATAAACAACTGCTGCAGCGCAGCGGTGAAACTCTTTCCTGGCGCCATGTCACACCATGTGGCTCTGTGAAGTTACCGGTGGGCACAAGTATGCGACGTAGTGTGTCGTTGCAGTTTATGCGTCAATTGCATTACGAGTTTCCCGAATGGTGCGAATATGTGGATTTGGCATTGGAACGGTATTGTCAACCGCTGATCAACTATTTATTGACGGTACGAGATGGAAATGGTGCACCGGTGTGGGGCAAGGTATGGGGGTATGAAGACTATATCATTCATCGTTCTGGAAGTTTGATGTTGTGCAGTCGTCGTAATCCGATTCGTGTTCCTTGGCAAGGCAATACCGGTTACAGCCATTTCAGTCTGGAATGTGGCAACGGCAAAGTGCAGTATTCGGTGCACCGCATGGTATGGGAAGCGTTCCATCAAAAACCGATTCCCAAAGATCTAACCATCGATCACATTGATCGAAATCCACAAAACAATGATGTGGCGAACCTTCGGTTGGCGAGTGCGTCCGAACAATTGCAAAATCAGCAGCGCAGTAGTTCCACACGGGAATGGTCCATTGAAGTGAAGCCGGTTGGCGGCGATTGGATTTCGTTCTCCAGCAAAGCTGAGGCCATGAAGCAATTTCCTATCAAGCAATGGAAACGCCTGCTTCTGGATCCAAATTCGAAAACGGCTGAAGGTATCCAGGTGCGGTACAAAGCGATTGATCCGCAAGTAGATCGTGAGGGAAAGTCTGAAGTGTGGTACCCTTTGCCCGGAACAGCGTATTTTGTCAGCTCGTTGCCTGCAGACATGTATCATTTGGCGCTTCCGGAACACGGTGAGGTGATTCAAGGGAGAAACGCTCGCCTTTCCCGGTTGACCAAAGGTGGAATTCGGATCCCCGTGGATGTTGCACTGACGCCGGGCGGGTATTCCAAACTGCATGGAACCTCCATTCATCGGCTGATCTATGAAGCGTTTCACGGACCCATTCCATCCGGTTGCGACATTGATCATATTGATGGAGATCCTTCCAATAACTATATTCAAAACTTACAAGCGCTTTCTCGCAAAGAGCATGCACTAAAAACACATGGTATGCCGGTGACGGTGGATGGCACGTGGTATCCGTCGATTCGGCATGCGGCGGAAGCGTGTCAGATGAGTGCATCGACTCTGGAGAAGCACTTGCGACACAAACGCCATACCGATCGGTTTTGCTATGCCGACGAGAACCAACCCGTTGCCAAACGGCGAAAGTTGGTTTTATAAAAATGGTCAGACTGTATAGGAAAAGATGTTTTCCGCTCCATTTTTCGTTCTGCTTGTCGGATCTCGATGTCCGGTCATAACAACCACCGGCCTTTTTTGCGCAAAGTGGATTGGGTTTCGCCCATCATTGCGCCCTACAACTTTCCCTGGTGGAATATGGCAGAGCAAAAGCTGCAACCGGTGAATCCCCCCGTCCTAGAAGTCAAAGGTGAACACATAACCTTCAATGCGGTTCAGCAGATATATGGACAGCACCTGGAACCAGTTCGCAACATCATAGCCCAACACACGAAGATCTGGTTTTCTCGAAAGCCTGGTGCGACGTCGCGTAAACTACGCCAAGCATCTGTTCTCGTGAATGGCCTAATGTCATCGGTTGTTTCTCTTGACAACCCGGCCAAATTAGCGGTTCATCTCCATGCGGCACTGCGAAACAAACGGTACGAAGACATCGTCCGGTGCATTTATGCGTTCAAGGGAGCCGGTCATACAGATCTTGAACTGGTCAAAGAGCACCGTTATCAACTCCAGCATCATCTTTTGTCGTTTCTGGAGGGTTTGAAGAACTACTATGACACGAATCTGGTGGAGAATGCAGAACTAGTGGCTTTGCATTGGGGAAACTTTCTGATTGATGCCATAACACAAGTTGAAGCTATAGAGGTGAACGAGGATCTCGAAGACGCCGTCGAGCAAGTCCCATCCAACCCATTGACCAATTGATGTATACAAGCCAAGGTATTGTGGGTGGAAAGGAATCCTCGTGACAAACAAAAGACTATGGTGGACAAAGCGGATGTCAAGTCGGTCGGCCATCAAGTGTACCAGGCGGGTCTAGGTGTTGTCATTGCGATGTTGGTGTTGTCGGTGGTGGCTTTGGTTGCCTTTGCCTATCTGATTCACAAGGAGCGTAAAAAGGAGGAAAAGGCTCGGCAGTCGATGTGGGCTTTGGGAATTGGATTAACTGCGGCGTGTATTCTCACCTTGATCAATCTGTCGTTTACGGTGGGAGCTCCCATTGGTTGGAGCTATGCCAAAGATGCCATCGATGACGCCGCATAGAAACTGGAGAGTATTTGGTCCACACAAGTTCAAAACCGATCAGATTTGCAAAGTGTCTCGTTTAATCGAAGTGCGACACGCGGCTCAGTTCGAGGCGCGCATGTCGCATCGGATCAATAAGACCGAATCTCCAATGCGGCCACAGTTTTTTGAGATGCCCGTACGGGCGGGACCATCCCGCGCGGCGAAGCAAATCGGCATATTTTCTCTGCAGTCGGAATCGTTTGTTCACCACAGTTTTTATTTGAGAACGGAAAGTGCAAGGGCTGAATGACAGAACTTGCTCATCCAAAACACGAGCTTCTCGTAAAAACTCTGTTTCAAGGTCAGTTGTCAGCATTCGTGTTTTTTTACAGAAAAGCATTGGCAGGTTCCGATGCGTTCAGGATGTTTGTATGGTGCGTACAGAAGTAAGGTTGGAAATAGAGCCAGGGGAAACAAGATTCTCCAATACGTGCAGCACCATATCGCAAAGATCTTCGTCTTGTCTTGCCGACGGATCGTTAGAAATAGCTTTGAAAACGGCGCAAAATCTTTTTTTCAAGTCATTCAAAGAAGGCTTTTGACGCATGAGAATGAGGAACCACCATAGGCCTAGTCCTGGATCGCATTGAAAACAGCGTTTTGCAGAACACACGTGGCAAGCATTTCATAACTCTACGCACGTGTCGTCGTCTTTCGCAAGAATGCAATCCGCAAAAGAAGACGAAGAGCGCAAAATCGAATCAACTGCCTCTAGCAAGAAGGGTGATGTATGTTATAGATTGTTCAGAATCCAAAAGACTACCTATAACTCTCTTCAACCTATGTTTCAAGAAACCTCATCAAAGATCAGCCTCGTTCTCGGAGAACCTGATTTCTATTGCAAAACAATCGAACGTATCGTCGAAAGACTTTTCCATCCAAGGCTACGATGATGCACCCGATGATGTCTCCCGCTATTCTCGCGATCATATGTATGCAAAATTCGCCATATCCGCAGCTTGCCGGGCAGGTATGTTCGACGCACCGGGTGCAGGCACGGGTCAAACACATGTCGGATGCGTAATTCGAACCTCCGCAAAGACACACTCCAGACGTAAGGTAGGACATGTACAAGTACATGCTTGCCTTCGAGCTTTGCTGAAGCGATACCGGTGGGATAGATCGTATCTGTGGGATGGAACGGTCCTCCCGACATGGATCTGAAGTTTGACAAAGATTACATCATCCCGTCTGAGATCAACCTTCATGCTGAACAGAATGCAATAAGCTTCGCTGAAAAGCATGATTTGGATTCAAGTGTGCTTTACACCACCTTATTTCCATGTACCGCTTGCGCCCGATTCATTGTACAGGTTGTTTCGATATGTTTATTAATTGTCCCCTATCTTTTCTGACGCGATCTGGTGCACAGGCTGGTGTTGGAGAGGTGCGTTACTTGTTTCTTGCCAAAGAGTATGTCAAGAAGACTCGACGCATCTTCAATAAGGCGAAGATTTCGTACCGGTTATTTTTTCCGATGCAGTTTGGAAGAAGACTCACATTCTCACTACGCGTCTTCGTTTACAGTCCCATCGAGCATAGACCCTTTATTTTTGCCCAATGCGGTGTACTGGAGCGTAAATTTATGATTGACAGGCTGCTGCATGAAAAGAGATACATATCTTCAAGAACGCAAGAATTCACTTTTCCAAATTCATGGGTCGGTGTTTATCACGACTGCACATCGAGATAGGTAACTCAATTCTAATTTATTCTTTTCTGCTCTTAGAGAAACGGTTTCCAAGTAGAAGATGAAACCGAGCCTACGCAAATTGATTATTCCGCAAGTGACGATGACGACGTCGCGTCTGAAGACCCTTTCGATGTGTTATTTTGAATAGATAAAAAGATATTATGTCGACTCCGTTTCGATCTCTTGATGCGCTTCTTTCCGAGTTGTGTGAGGTTGTGGTTGACGTTGGATCTCCCGATTTTCAATACCTTGGAAATTTGACGATTTACAAAACTGATTGGACTCCTCCGGATGTTTTGATGGTCATAAAACGAACTGAAAACGGATATATGCAGTACAGAATCTTCAATCTTGATTGCAAAGAAGACACCTCTTTTACAAGTTTTACAGAGACTGTTCCAAGATCTTCTATCGAAATTGTGAAGGCACGACAAGAACCATTCAAATATCTTTTGTATCTGTTATGTTTCCAACCAAAAAATTGACTTGATTCATGCTGTCGTGAAGATTTCAAGGAGGAGCCACCATTTTGGCCAACTTCTTGTAGCCTGGCATTGCATGATATTTGCGATAAGCCTCGTAACCACGCATGGAAGGAAGAGCTCCACGTTTCAGGAATAATCGAATCAAGCTTGGATCTTTGTGACGTATGGCAACGACAAATGGATTTTCACTGCTCGTTTCTGGTTCGTACTGGTCCAAGCCTTTGATATTGGCAATCAAAGTTTTAGCGGCATCCATTCGTCCTTCGCGGATCAGTTCGAAAATCATGGGGGGCGAAAAGGGCACTTTGGCTCGACACATCATCCGCACGATCTCCGGGGTTCGCGGCCTGATCATGGAAAGCTCTTCACGAGGAACCACCTTGCAATGAACCAAGTAGTGCATAGATGCCATGGGTTGCATCGAGCGATAATTCACATAGTCAATAATGTTCAGGTCATTGAAGTGATGTAGGGTGGGGATCACTCTAGACAAGACGTCTATGCAAGCGTTTTCGAAAGCAAATTGGAAATTATACGTCAATCCAAGGCAGCATGCTTTTGGTGTGACTCGATCCATAATCTTGCAGACAAATTCAGACCATACTTTCACGTTGTGTGACAAATCGTCTACAGCAAAACTCAGCAGATTTGCATATCCGCAATTGTCCAGATACCCCTGATCCATCGCAAACTCCAACTGTTCCATGGTCTCAATGCCCGAAGAAAGTATGACACTGATACTTTGCTCCATGGTGAGTGAAAACACCAGCTGGCACATGCTTTTGGAACAAGAGAGGGCCGCAAACTTGCGTGCATAAGCCACCTGGGTCAGTTCTAAGGAACGGTCCAATAGAAATTGAAGAGCCTTTGCCTTTCCACTGCGAATGACGCCAATGACAAAAGCGGTTTCCATTTCCAATTGTTCACAAATCGACCGGTGTGGAATCACGCGGTATTCTACACATGATTTCCGAATCCTCGGCCTGTCTGTGAAAGCCTCTCCGTACAACACAAAGGCGTGATTGTCTGGTTCTCTCGATTGACACGATAGAGCCACAGAATGTCCATAGACCAGACCATCCAAAGTAGGGGATGAAAGGTAGTCCACTTTCTGATTGGACCAAAATGCATGAGACGAACGCTCGCTTGCCAACCTCCCAGAAATCAACTCATGGTGAAGCCGATGAAAGACGGATTGCCATGTTGTGCATGATTCCAAGTCCGCGAAAACAGAGCGATACGCCGCCAACTCGTGTTGAGCATCAGCCGGACATAGCTCGTGCAAAGAATCAATCAAACCCTCCCAGACACTCATGGTTGAATGACATTATGACACATTGGATTCACGAACGAGATCGCGAAACATCATGGTTTTAAATATGAATATTCACATGGAACGAAGCGGAAAGTGTTCTTTCCAACATTTTTCCAACATGCTTGCCATCCCATTCGTGGGGAACGGTGTGAGCCACCTGAAGGCGGAGTTGACTACTCACGGGCAAGTGGTACTGGTGCAAGGATATGGCACAGGGAAAACGCGAACTGCGTTGGAGCTGGCACGGTCTTGCTTTTTGGTGCCCTTGATGTTTTCGCAGTTTATCGAACGATCTGTGGATTTGAAAGCATGTGTCATGGACCGAGTGGCATGGATGAAAGACGCGTATGCGAAGGCGACTAGTGACGATGAACGAGTGCAATCGGCCTACCACGCTTGGAACCATTGTGTGGAAAAATCCAGTGGAACAGGATCGACTGCCCCTTCCGACACAGTGATTCTCTTGGATTCGGTGTCAATCATTCTGCATCGGAATGACTTCAGACCGTTGCTTCGATGGATTCGAGACATGCGATGGCAATGTGTGATGACGACTAGTCACTTTGACATTGCGTATCAACTCGGTGGATCAACTCATATGAACGAAGACGACATTTTTCATTTGAGTTTTATGCCGCTCGGCAAATTCACACCCACCATGATTTGGTCAAGAGTGGAACAGTTGGGAAAGACACGTTTCGGCGAGGAGTTCATGTTGACAGACTCGGAGAAGGAGATTTTGTCTCGATTGACTAGGCCTTTGTTCCTACGGGAGTTTGAGACAGCGTTAGGAGGGGACTATCCGCGCGACGTCTGGGTTTCTGAAGCATGGTCCCGTTTTCGCAACAATCGATGCAATCACTTGCTGAATTTGATTCAAAAACTTCCCGACAAAGTCCATGCCATGGCGAAGTATTTTGATGGTCAAGGGGTGTTGGAAAATGACCAGATGGGTCAATGTGTCATGCATTTGGCCACCCTTACCCGCGTGGAAATCTACAACTATGAGTTCCACATCAAGGTGGAAGATCCGTTGGTTTTGCATCTGATGGACAGTGTTTCGGTGCAAGCTACGGCCGAAAAGGTGCTGGAAGCATGTGAAACATGGACCTGGGATCGATCGACGGTTCAAGCGATTTCTTCGATGGGATCGTGGGTGCCTTTGATGGCATGGCATTGCATGAATCGTACGTTGGGAAAGCGTATGTTTAAAAGCCGAGCCAAGCGTGTTGTGACTGTGGATGCCTCGAAGCCGTTGCCTGCGGATTCAGTCACTGAGCAAACTCTGATTCGGTATAAGGACTCTTTGTGGTTCCGTGACGGCGGTTACGTGGTGTCGGTGGTATGCATTCATAAGGACAAGGTCTTGGCTTGTTCCGATGTGCAGCCGTGGTTGCTGCCCATGAATGCCCGAATGCATCGATTCTTGGTCTGCAATACTAGTTTTAGTGCGCGTGCGATGTATCTGACCGCGGAGATGAATGAAATCACAGGATCAAGTCAACTGCATTTGCTATCGTTGGCAGATCTGAAGTTGCCGCTGGATGAGTTTCCCCAATGCAAAACCTGTGCAGTGGTCCGTAAAGTGCATTTACAAAGCACCTGGGAAAGTTTAAAACCGAGCAAAAAGGCCAAAGTCGCGGTTCAAGAATTGCGATATTTGTGTCAGTTGCGTGGTTTGCGGTGGACGGGTTTGACACGAAAGGAATTGGTGTTTCAGTTGGATCGTTTCAATGAAGTGCATGCGCTGCAAACTGCATTTGGAATTGGATCTTCATAAACAATTTTTTTATTTACAGCGCATTGGCACATGCACTAGAGGCCAAAGTGAGCAGAAGCGTAATGGAGGTAAAGGGGTCGGGACGAACGGCAATCATGTTCATGTAGCTGCATGATGGATTGGGGGTGGCGGCACACCATGCTTCTCGGTTGGCGGCAAACATATCGCCTGGACGATAACCGCACATCAATCGTAAATCGGTAGACATA
>CALKVB010000432.1 GCA_937996605.1 uncultured Oxalobacteraceae bacterium
AAGATTTTATTTTTTACTTTCCCTAGCTTCCTTCTTGTATTTATTTCGATACAGTCTATTCTGCTAGAATGCCACTATCGGCGGCTAAGTCCTTGATTTAGCCCCTTGCACTGCATTTTTGCTGTTTGGCATGGCATTTGCTATACCGAAGGCAGTTCTAGATTTTTCGAGGTTAACATGCAACAAGAAGCTGGACGTGCTGGGGCACTTCTCACGATAGACTTAAAGGCATTGCGAGCGAACTATCGCTATTTACAAGGCCGTTTAGGCATTGCGCAATGTGGTGCCGCGGTGAAGGCAGATGCTTACGGTCTGGGCGCCATTCCGGTTTCTAAAGCTTTGGTGGCTGAGGGATGTCGTCATCTGTTCGTAGCGCAGTTGGAAGAAGCCATCAGTTTGCGTGCGCATATTCCTCGCGACACCAATATCTATGTGATGCATGGTTCGCCTGTGGGCTATGAAGCCGAGTTTATCGAATACGGTTGTACCCCCGTGCTAAATAGTCTCGATCAAATCACTGCTTGGCGCAAACTTGCGCAAGAGCGTAATCAAGCATTGCCGGCCATCATTCAAATCGACACCGGCATGGCACGTATGGGCTTGTCGCAAGTAGAGGTGATGGCGTGGTTGCGCGACTTCAGTATCACGGATGGTATTGACCTCACTTATGTCATGAGTCATTTAGCCTGTGCGGAAGATCAATTAGATCCGATGAACGCCATGCAATTGCAAGCGTTTCAAAATCTCCTAAAGACCTTGCGACAACAATACCCTGGCCTGAAAGCGAGCTTCTCGAATTCGTCTGGCATCTTTTTGGGGTCTGACTACCACTTCGATTTGGCGCGCCCAGGTGCGGCCTTATATGGCGTAGCGCCAGTGGCTGGGCAAGAAAGCCCGATGAAATCTGTGGTGCAATTGCAAGGTCGCATTATTCAAACGCGTGAAATTCCTATGGGGGCGAGCGTTGGTTACAGCAAAACTTGGCGCGCGACCCAGCCCTCACGTATTGCGACTGTATCTGTTGGTTATGCCGATGGCTGGTTACGCAGCTTGAGCAATTGCGGCGTTGCGCATATCGCTGGCATTGAAGTGCCTATGGTAGGTAATGTTTCAATGGACACCATTACTTTGAACGTCAGCCATGTTGATCCGCATCTTTTGTACCCTGGCGCATTGGTGGATTTGATCTGTCCTGATAACACGGTCGATCAAGTGGCGAAGCAAGCAGGCACCATCGGTTACGAGATTTTGACGAGCTTAGGTCCACGTTATCAACGTCATTACATTGACGCTTAAATACCGCATTCGAATACAAGACAATCAACTTTACGGAAATACCAACATGAAAATCGTAATCTTAGGCGCTGGTGTCATCGGCACAGCCACCGCATACTACTTAGCCAAAGCTGGACATGAAGTGACGGTGATTGAGCGCCAAGCGGGTGCTGCATTAGAAACTAGCTTTGCCAATGCGGGAGAGGTTTCTCCCGGTTATTCCGCACCGTGGGCGGGTCCAGGCGTGCCGATGAAAGCGATCAAATGGTTGATGATGGAACACAGCCCCTTGGCGATTCGTCCAAGCACCGATCCGGCAATGTGGCGTTGGGTGTTTCAAATGCTGATGAACTGCACGACCAAACGCTACGAGATCAATAAAGGTCGCATGTTGCGTATGGCGCAGTATAGCCGCGATGTATTGCAACAATTGCGCGAAGATACGGGCATCTCGTATGACGAGCGTACCCAGGGAACCTTGCAGTTGTTCCGTAATCAGCAACAACTCGATGGCTCGCAAGCGGATATCGACATTTTGAAACGCTATGGCGTGCCTTACGAGTCACTGAGTGCCGACGAATGCCTGCGCGTAGAACCAGCGTTGAAACATGTGCGCGAAAAGTTTGTGGGTGCTTTGCGTTTGCCAGGTGATGAAACAGGTGACTGCTTCAAATTCACGCAAAATCTGGCGAAGTTGGCGGAAGCTTTGGGCGTGAAGTTTGAGTATGGTGTTTGCATCGAACGTGTGATCGCCGAAGGTGATCAAGTGAAGAGTGTACAAACCTCGAAAGGCAGTTTCACTGCAGACAAATTCGTGTTGGCACTCGGCAGCTATTCGCCTATCATGCTGCGCG
>CALKVB010000433.1 GCA_937996605.1 uncultured Oxalobacteraceae bacterium
CGTGTGCTCTTCCGATCTAACCTCAGTCAAACTCGAGTTCGAGAAGACAATCACACCACGGTGGTTCTTTTCATCCATCACAATATAACTCTTATACGCGAAGGTACTGCCGCTGTGATTAGTGTATTCGGTATCGAACTCGTTCCAACTGCCCCACCCTAGCTTTTGTCCATAACTCAACTCATTACTCGTATGTACCATTCTAAACGCTGCGTCGAGTGGGGTTGTGCTGAGTCCGAGATTTGCCTTTACGTACTTTAAAAGATCATTCATCGTCGAGTGCAATGCCCCTGCGCCTTCTTGCACCGGAATTTCGAAAATCGGCAACGGTTTGAAATTTCTGTCGTAACCTTGTGTGTTGTGAGACAGCATATTTGGTGAAAGTGTGATTGCAGTACTCTGCATTCCTAGCGGCCCCATAATACGTTTCTTGATCAAGCTTTCATAGTCTTCACCCGCCCGTAATGCCAAAACATGTCCCAATAATCCCATACCCACATTGGAGTATTCCGCATCTTCACCAATATCCCTTGTCAACTGATAAGCCGATAGAAATTTGTATAACTCATTCACCGTCAAACCTGCATATGTTGAGATGGGCTCTTTCTTTGGATACCCATCGACATTGCGCGGCAGACCCGAGCGATGCGTGGCCAAATCAATCAGGCGAATTTGTTTGCCATTGCGACTAGGTAGGTTCACGCCTTTCGGAAGATACATTGAGATGGGGTCGGTCAACTTCACCTCTCCCTTAACAACCATATCTGCCAGCAACAGCACCGTGAAAGTCTTGGTTAACGATCCAATTTCGAACACTGAATCATTATCGAGCTGCACCTTGCCGTCGAGGTCTGCCTTGCCGTAACTTAAGGTGCGCTGCGCTTGTTGATCGACAATACCAACCACAATTCCCACACCTTTTTTCTCGACCGCTATTTTCTCCTCAAGCATTGCCAAGACTTCAGAATCAGTCATTTGCTTTGTGGCCTGCGCTTGGGCATGCCCAATCAACGCTACTGCAAAAATGAGCTGCACTAGATTTTTTAACTTCAGCATTTATTACTCTTCCTTCCTTTTTTCAAGCTATCGAATACCATCTAAAAAAAGCTTGTAGCATGATCTATGCCAAAAGCATTTCAGTCCAGACTATGGCAGTAATATGCGAAAAAAGTGTCAAGTGGGCATGTAGTGGACGCGAAAAGAGTGTCCGCGGACACTACACTAGGCAACCAAGAGGAAGTTCGTAACGGGAACAAATCGCCCTATTGATACATCGACTTGTTACTTCGCTGGCTGAAATTGGTCAGGACTAATTCCCTCGTCTTTCAAGTAGCGGTCAATCGCTGCATGATTTTTTGAATTGAGTACGAAGGCATACACATCTTTATAATAGTGACGCTTCTCGAGATTATCTTTTGCGTACGCTTCGCCAAATAATTTGCTCAATACACGATACTCCATATAGCACACCGGAATGTGATTTAGAGTTCTCTCTTCGCCTCCATCACCGTATGGAAACTCGTACCTCAACCCACTTGCAAATTGCTTAATTGCTGCCGCGGACTCGCCAGGCCCTGACCTTCCATTCTCAATTTGATTCCAATGCGATTGCTCATGCACAAAGATCGCGACCAATTCAAGTTCGTCGAGGACAGGTGAGGTTGGCGTCGCAATGCCATTGATAGTCAACACCGGATGACTTCTCGGTATTTTGACCGTATCATCGATCACTACTGTGTTGGTGGTCATCCAACGGCTTAACTTGTACTTCTCTACGACCAGCAATAACTTGTCACGCACGATGTTCTCAGTCACACTATGGTGTTTCGCGACAACCTGTAATTCTTGCGCAGACGCATGCACTGATATCACAAACAAAAACGCGCTGAAAATACTATTTCTCGATAACATACTTTCCCTATCAAAATCAAACAATAAAACCGAATATCGCATAGCCATTTGCAAGAATTGTGCCTGGTTGAAAAAGATCATCTGTGGCTTAAAGATTTTTGAAAGTGACCGTAAAAATGCAGCGAGTAAAATGAACGCTCGGCACCAGTGTGGAATTTCTTGAACGAAAGAAGAAATAGGTAATCACAGCTGGCCATGTTGGGCGGGAACAACCTGCACCCGAATGGACTTAAGGTTTTATCGTTGAAATTCTCTTTCGAGCAGCAAATTACTCTCTCGGATTGTTGAATGGGTGGGCGGCGCGGGTTGCATCCGCCCTACTTTTTTTATCATCACTTGGTTTTACCCGCCGGATATTCAAGCACTGACGTTTCTCAATTGAAGACAAGCACCATCCTTTTTTACGTTCCAACAACGTCCGAAATCGTTTCGTAAACGTACACCGCATACGCCGCCTGACTAGTAAGGACATATAAGCCACGCAAGGCGTTTCCGCACTTTGTAAGGATTTTGCAAGCCACAAGACAAATGGAGATGATCTATTCAACGAACCGCAACCGCCCTCTCACCATGATGAAAAGTCTTCTCAGAAAACCAGGTATCCTCGTTGCAGCTTTAGCCGCATGGCTAACTGCGACGCCGCTCACTTTATTGGCAGCTACCTGTAGTAAAACCAGCCCTGCACATACCATTGCCTTGTTGGAGCTCTATACTTCTGAAGGTTGCGATAGTTGTCCTAACGCCGATAGATTCGTCAGCAATTTAGCAAAATCCATGTCGCTGACTTCAGACCAAGTCATTCCACTTTCTTTGCACGTTGATTATTGGGATTACATAGGATGGAAGGATGCCTTCGCGAAACCTGTCTTCACCCAACGACAACGTCAGTTGGCGCAATTGGCAAATTCACGTACTGTCTATACGCCAGAATTTTTTCTCGCTGGGAGGGAGCTACGTGAATGGCGTAACAACCTGAGTGCGGAAGTTGCGCGCATCAATCGCCAAGCCGCACAGGCCAACATCCAATTGACGATCAATAAGCTAGAGAGCAAGCAACTATTTTTCAGCGTAAGTGCTAGCAGCACAAAAAACGCTCATTTGTATTTTGCCTTAGTCGAGCAATCAATCGTGAGCAAAATCATGGCGGGTGAAAATCGAGGCGCAACACTGCAACATGACTTTGTTGCCCGCGAGTGGGGTGATCCAATTCCTTTCAATGCTTCGGTCATCAACACCCAAAATCGTCAACTGCCCATTCCCAGCAACGCTGTGTTTAAGAATCTTTCTTTGCTGGCCTTTGTGCAATCGGACAAAGGTGAAGTGTTGCAGGCACTTAGTTTGCCTCTGTGTTCGAACTTGTTCTAAATATTCGGAAGGAATTAAGATTAATCATATAGGGTGTCTACAAGCCACGTTGTTTTTTCTCTTAACGGTCTAGCGTTCAAGTTTACTTTCGAGCAGCAAATTACAATCTCGGATTGTTGAATGGGTGGGCGGCGCGGGTTGCACCCGCCCTACTTTTTTTCGCAATAAGGTAGCTCGTGAACGAATGCAATTGGCACCGCAACGTTCAATACATATTTTGTCTATCGCAACCCAATGGGATCAACAAAACGCTCTGATTGGACAACTAGCATTTGCCATCACAATAGCTTATGTAAAATGAGTCGGCTGCATTGTGCGCTAAGAGGAGTTGGAACCACAAAGTAGCGACTGAAATGAAAATGTGGTGGAAATATAGGGAAATTTCTGTCACAGTAATTTACCAGTGTTCGATTCGACTTCTTGACTATCGTGAGCTAATGGGCAAGCGCAACGAGATGATGACACTGCTATATACCAAAAATGTAGGTCACGTGCTTTCAATATCGGTCGCAGCAACTTCAGAAGTTGCTGCAAATGGCGTCGAAGCATTGATGTACTGAAAAAAAGCGTCAACCACATATGGATCATACAAAATTCCGCGGCCGGCTTGGATCTCTTGGCAAGCGGCCTGATGACCCGGCGCAAATCGATAAGG
>CALKVB010000434.1 GCA_937996605.1 uncultured Oxalobacteraceae bacterium
ACATTGGGCTATTGGAGTTTAATGAGATTACTAACCGCGAATTTGGCGAGAAGGCGATAACGGCGGTGATGAGTTTGGCTTCCAATGCGGATGCGCTGATTATTGACCTCAGAAGAAGCCGCGGTGGCGATCCGCATATGATTGAGTGGATTACGAGTTATCTGTTCGGTGATCAAAAAGTGCATCTGAATGACCTCTATTATCGTCGCATCAATTTGACGCAAGAGTATTGGACCGATCCAAGGGCACCGGGCCCTCGTTTCGATCTGAACAAGCCAATCTATATACTGACAAGTGCTCGTACTTTTTCTGCTGCGGAAGAAATTACGTATGATCTGCAGAGTTTAAAGCGTGCAATGGTGGTTGGCGAAGCTACGCGTGGTGGCGCACATATGGTCAACCCATTTGAATTATCGCACCAGCTTTCCGTTTACATTCCTATCGCCAGAGCCATCAATCCGGTTACGAAGGCAAATTGGGAAGGAACTGGTGTGAAACCTGATGTCGTGACGACGGAAGAGGGAGCGTTAAAGGCTGCGATGCTGTTAGCTCTAGAAAGCATAGTGAAACAAAGCACCGACCTCGTACGTAAAGAAGATCTTCGAAATAAGATAGACAAACTAAAGTCGACGAATTGATGGCTTTTATTTTGTAAAGTCATGCAGCCTCGTAGGGCGGGTGCAACCCGCGCTGTAAAGACTCCTTAACGATTCATCGTTCAAATTTTTTCAACATCAATTTGCTCTCACGGCATTTTGAAAATTCTGGCGGCGCGGGTTGCACCCGCCCTACGAATTATCGGTGTTTGTGTCGTTGTGGGTTCGTGATACGCTGGTGGCTTTTAATCAATTTCGAACCTAACGATGTCCCGCTATCGCCGCACAAACATTCAAGGTGCTACCTACTTCTTCTCGGTGGTTACTGAGCGTCGGCAATCGATTCTGACCAACGAGGATGTGCGTGAGGTTTTGCGCGCCGCCATTCTTAAGGTGCGTTCTACACATCCATTCGAAATTGATGCTTGGGTTTTGTTGCCTGATCATTTGCATTGCATCTGGACTCTGCCCGAAGGTGACGCCGATTTCTCTACGCGCTGGCGATTGATCAAGCGTGAGGTGACGGTCGCGATTGGCACAAAATATTTTCGCGAAGATTTACATACCGAACGTCGTACAAAAAAGCGGCAAGGCACGATTTGGCAGCAACGATTTTGGGAGCATCTCATTCGTGACGATAATGACTATGCCGCGCACATGGATTATCTGCACTTTAATCCTGTCAAACACGGCTTGGTTGAAACAGTGAATGAATGGCCATGGTCGTCGTTTCATCGTTTGGTCAAAGAAGATGTTTATCCATCGAATTGGGGAGGTGAAGCGATCAAATCACTTGTCCTCGCACACGATGAGGACTAGAAGTTCGTAGGGCGAGTGCAACCCGCGCTGTGAATTCTCATAAACGATTTATCGTTCAAATATTTTCTCTTCCGTCACGCTATTTCCTCTGCTGAATTCTGAAAATTCTGGCGGCGCGGGTTTCACCCGCCCTACGAGTTGGCGGGCGTTGTTCATTTTAGTTCCGTTGAAATCGATTTACTATTCGAGCTAGTCGGCATCATTTTACTTTTCTCAATCATACTCAATATTGCCTCAATCACCACCTCCGGGTACTGTTCCTGTATCCGATGGTTCGCAGGAAATGAGAGCACTTCGGCATTTGGGTAGTAGCTCTTCATTCTTTCCTCGGCGATCACAGGATCGACTGGGCACACACCGAAGTCTTCGGCGTAGATCACGCCGCGCAGCAAATCTTTGACGAGGCCTTGCGGTTTGTGTTGTTGCGGTGAAGATTGCGCGACGAGGCGGATCATGGGTTTGTTGTACGCATTAGTTCGTTCCATCACATACTTGCCCATCGGTGCGATGTTAGCGATTTCTTGTCTTGCTGTCTTGGCTTCGAACACCCATAGACCCACTCTTGTGAATCAAGGGAACTCTGGGTAAGGCTTGGCTGCGTCGAGCGGTAAGGCGTCGACCAGAATGACACCATCGACTTGTTCTGGATAACGCATGGCGTGTACCTGTGCGTATTGGCCGCCGAACGAATGTCCCACCAAAATATAGGGGCCAGGCAAGTCATGTTCATTGAGGAGTTGGTAGAGGCGATCGCTTTCTGATTCAGGGCTGATGTCTTCACCGCTGCGTTTGCTGCGCCCCACACCTGGGCGGTTGTAGAAAAATAGATTGCAGCATTCGCTGAGTCCAGTGGCGACCGCTTTCCACGTCGTAAAGTCTAGCAACAATCCGTTTTCGAAAATAAGGTAGCTCGCGCATTGGCGACGCGATGTTCGACAAACTCTATATGCGCGGAGCCGATTGGTGCGAGCTTTGAGTCGGATGTGATGACTTGCGTAGCCTCAGGTTTCGCCGCTAATTTTTCAACCTCCTGCGCAAGGCAAATTGGTGTGAAACAGAAATTCAGTAACAGTGAAATTGAAATGATGGTGCTATGAATAAAATGAGGACGAGATATTTATTTTTGCTTCCTTCAAATTGGAGATTTCCCCGCCCACTGCCGATTATTTTCCAGCGCTTCTAAATTGACAATCTGCATGAAGTGCTATCGCGATTTTACATTTGGGTGTAGAGGTAAATATTGTAGACTTCGTCACTATCTGTTGATTTGTACTTTTTCACGGAACTAGACCACCGTAGTTTTCTGCGACATTCTCCTTTGAATATATATCAGATCTAAGCAGACAAAATAAATTGGTATTCATTCCAAACTCTCTTACAATGCCTGCCTTTCATTGAAAGATTTTTTATGTTTGATATCAAATTTATTCTCCCATTCTCATTCTCCTTATCTACGCTGGTTTCTGGCGTGGCTTTCGCAGGTGACATTGCTGCATGTCAATCTGATGTACTCAAACCCGTCTTCGTTGATATAGAAAAAACTGATCAAGATGCGCGTGGCGAGTTTAATCGTAGCTATGAAAAAGCCTTGACCGAGTCGAAGAGCCGTGGTGCGCCTATGGATAGTGCAGTTTATGATGCCTTGTTTGTGACGATGAAGAAAGTCGATGCGATCAACCAAGAGCGCTTAGAAAAGATCATCGCGGATTGTGGGTGGCCTAAGGCGGAGCAGTTGGGAAAACAGGCGCTCGAAGCGGCCTTCATTGTAGTGCAGCACGCCTCTTTAGAATTTCAACGTAAGTATTTGTCGAATATTGAGGCTGACTTTAAGAACGGACATTTGCCTGCCTTGAACTATGCCATGTTGATTGACAGAATTTTGACTCGCGAAAATAAAGAACAACTGTATGGTACTCAATCGTACATCATGAAAGATGGGGATAAGCATTATTTCCCAATTCAAGATTCCGTGAATTTGAATGCTCGACGTATCGCGATGGGATTAAAACCCCTGAAAGATTTCCCATTGCCAGCGCCTAAAGAATAATTGTCCAATGGGTGTGAAGTGCAAGCTGTCCCGCGCTTTGTGTTTTCTTGTATTTGCGAATGTGTGCTGAACAATTTATTTTACTGATGATTGCCGAGCACTTAGAATAGATACCGAAGCAATTTGGTGTAGCGAGTATCGTGCAGCGAATGATGGAGGGGAAATAAGCGGTAGGGCGTGTGCGGATAGTAGAGTAGAGTGCATGTTTGTGATGCAGCAGTGACTTTTGTAATTTCAATTCATGCTCAGCATTGTTAGCCGTGATTCGTACGGATATCAAAAACATTGGTGGTTCGTATAAATTCTTTTACAATGCGTTCACGCACTAGGAAACATAAGCCATATAAAACTGATGCTTAAAGTCTGAAGATGGTGAGGTGCAATTCTAGTTTTCTCGATTTAAGCTCATTTCTCTTTCTTGCTCCTACTCATGAAAATAATTGCTTCAGTATTTTTAGCTGGCCTTGCGCTTTCA
>CALKVB010000435.1 GCA_937996605.1 uncultured Oxalobacteraceae bacterium
TCCGATCTTAAGTATTTGCGCCCGCTAATCACAGCGGCAATTTTCTCAATTAGTACAGCGGTTTGCGCTGTGGCTAGTGCACAAACTTACAACCTCAATGTGCCACTACGCGTGCAAGAACACAGCAATTGGTGCTGGGCTGGTTCGAGTCAAATGGTGTTGAATTTCTTTGGTAAGACACCTAGCCAATGCTCGGAAGTTAACTACGCGCTCGGCATCAATTACGCTTGCGGCAATTCTACTTTCAACTGGAATAGCAACGCCAATCAACCCAACTATACCAGTGCCATCACCAGCATTTTGAATGCGTGGGGTGTGAGTGCATCGACAGTAGGCGTCTTATCGCAATCCAATTCAAACTCCCGCATCAATGCAAATCGCCCTTATGTCTTGTTGTGGCAATGGACAGGCGGCGGTGGTCATTTTGTCGTGGTTAAAGGCTATAGCGGTAATTACCTCTACATCAATGATCCATGGCCTGGCAATGGCGCATATAGCCGTACTTATGCGAGCACGGTAAAGGCATCTGACCGCTATTGGTATAACACCTCGGTCACAAACTAAGAAATTGAGTAATGTAGACAACTCGTAAAAAAAGGGATCGCGCCTATCGCCGTTGCTGATAGCGCGATCTATTTTTCTACTGGAGGAGCAACAAATTCTTTCTCACACACTTGCCAATTCGCTCTCGCTAAACAAGGCTTGATTGCGGCTTCCCAGGCTTGTCCAGTTTTCAACGCACAAGGTTGTTCTGTCGCCTTTCGGCAGGCCTGATTTTTCGCCTCAAAAAGCAGATTTTGCCAGCGATCTCGTGCAAACGCCTCGCGCCATTTTTCCACTTCCGCTGCGGGATACACCCGCGATACACTTGAAGGCATCGCTCTTTGCCAATGACGGCCCAAGTCCATCGATTCGAAATACAAGAAATGCTCGTAGTCGAGCGGGTTGGTTAATTCCAATTGCAAACGACTACCATCGAATTGAATATGCCCGCGATGATAAGCAAAATTTTTGATAGCGATGCGGTGTTCCGCTACTTCATCCGTATCATGCAATTTATTCAAAGCAGCAGGAAATAGATTTTCCGAGAACGTTTTTCCACCATCTTCACTCATCACTAATTGTTCTCCACCACGCTGTCCTTCTGCATCCTTAAAACGATACACAGTATTTTCAGCGTAATAGAAAATAGTATTGTCCCGCATCAGGACGAGGCGACAGTCGGGTCTATCATCATGAAAACCCATCAATTGCTTAGGACCGACAACCGTCTTGCTACCCTCAACGATAGTGAAACCATAGGCGTATGCAAAGTGATCAGCGACACGGCCATAATGCATCTGTTCGTAGGATCCCAATGCAAGTCGCTCTAGTCGACCACGATGTCCTTCGAAACGCATCGTGAGATTTGGTTTAAGTTGACAATCGACGCTATCGCTAGCCGTGGCCTGAGCACTAGCGCCTATGCAAAAGATAACAATGCAACATGAATATATTTGTTTAAAAATGGTCGACATCATTTTTACTCAGGCCTGTTTTCTGAAATCTACAACTCACATTAATTTACTTTGCAAACGCTTGGACAGCATATTGAGTTCTACTTGCGCGCTTTGTAGGCGAGTTGTTAATTTTTGCGTCATTCCTCCACTAGGCAAAGCACGTACTTTCTCAAAGGCTTGCACATACCAGTTCGCCCACACCTCTATAATGTGTTTTTCCTTCGCAGCATCTGCGCCCCCCTGAACCGCTTTCTCACTCAAGGCGAATTCGGTTAGCAAACGATCAGTGGCGTTGGCTAATAATTCGTCGATGATATGCGCGACCGTCGTTTCATCAGCACTGGTCAAACCAAAGGCTGTCGCTAAGGCACTGATACCGACGTTACGCATTTCTTCTTTCGATACTTTGTCTAAGCGATCTAGATCAGTGTGATAAAAGGTATCGGTAAAATGCCACATCAACAGCCCAGGAATTTTAGCCGTCAAAAAAGGCGTATGATCACTTCCTCCCTCATAGGGATTAGCATTGACTTGCCAGCCGTTTTCCAAAGCTTGTTGACGGCAACGATTTAACAGGAAGTCTGTGAAGTAATTGGGCATCATGTCAGACTCTTTCAACACTGAGCCGCCCCACTCCGTATGCTTCTCGTTGCCACGCGTCCAAATCGCAGAGGGGTCTGGCATTTTCTCAATCAAGAAACTACCGCCGGTTTTGCTCACATCTTCCCCTACCATGTCTAAGCTCAGGCCCCATTGTATGCCTGCAGCGCGTTGAGGGTTCTCTGCGATGTAACGCGCGGTGGAGTTGATTTCATCGCCCCACATAAAGGTGATGGTGCGCTCTGGCGCGATTGTTTTTTGTTGCACTAGTTTTGCTGTCACTCGCGCCATTTCCGCTAAAGTACCAACGCCAGTCGCATTGTCATTAGCGCCAGGCTCTTGAACATGGGCGCTAAAAACGAATCGTTGATCGGCAAGACTGCGCCCGCGTACGTTCGCGATTAACGTCAGTTCTTCTGATTCATATAGTTTGGTCTCCACTTTCACTGCCAGTTTCACACTCGATTTGGACAATGCTTGTTTCAATTTTTCCTTGGCTTGATAAGACAAAACTACCGACCAAATCTGGCGTTTAGCATCAAGGTAGGGCACCGTTTGAAACTGTATCGAATTCGTGTATTTCTGTGGCTGGGTGTAGCCAGGCATCGCATAGGCGACCACACCGATGGCGCCTCGTTTCACAGCCTGTCCATATACTGCGCCGGCACCATTCTCAACGAAAACAATCTTACCTTGCACTTCTTTTGCATCTAGTTCCGCCGCACTGCCTTTACCGACATACACCACTTCGGCCTCAACACCACCTTCTGGCGTACTCGCAGAATTCACTGCGATCATGTTGCGATTACTGGCAAAGCTCAGCAAGGGAGTCGCATCCCCCACGATACTTAAACGCGCATCGACAGGTTCCCAAGTCGGACGTTTCATCTTTTTGGTTTCTATACGATAAGTTAAAGGGCTATCACTCTCGCCATTCACTTCTTTTTGATAACCGGCATCCTGAAGAATTTTTTCGACGTGATGAATACTGGCATTGAAGCCGGTATTCCCCGCAATACGCCAATATTTTTCGACGAAGGCCACCGTGTTGTAAGCGTTGTCTGCTTTAAATTCGTGGCGCAATTGGCGGTACTGGGGCTCAAAGTGCAGCTGCGCCACACTCATCGCTGGCGCCGAACTTGTTATTACTGCCTGCGCATGCACTGTGGCGACCGCGCCAAGACCTAGGATCAAGCTAAGTAAAGCCGCAACCATACAAATTCGTTTCTGCGTTTGCGCACTGTGGCTGCTGTGGTGAATGTATCGCATGACGTTTCCCTGAGATCGGTGCCCGTGGGCTAAATTGACTATCGAATGAGCTTTGTTCGATTCTAGGGAAATAGTTTAGTTCAATTTACGACAATGATGAGATCGAGGGCAGAGATATTTGTGGCGGACACAAGATGTCCATTGAAGATAGTGCGAAAGAATGAATAAACTTGGACTTCGCCGCACGCAGCGAAGTCCAACACCCCTCGCTTATTACGGAACTACTTTGTCACCGGCGAATCCGATCACAGTAGCATTTGCCCAGTTGGCGCACACGGGCCCTTTATTTTTGCTTTTGACACCAGTCGTCTTCAAACTCAAGAGCGAGATTCCCCGAATATCCAACTCTGGCTTGACCACGGCGGGTGCTTCAATGAGGCCACTATCAAACAAAAGTTTGCCATCGCCAAACACTTGAAATTGCAAACCACCATTCTGACGGCAGGCATCGTCGATACCGACATCAGCACGGAAGATTTGCCAATTGCCTTGCAAACGATACGAGACTTCACTGGCATCTGCGACACCCAAACCTTTGCGGAACTTCAGGCCATTCATCTGCATCATGCCTTGCTCGTTGCTAGCACGTTTTGCTTTGACCTTGTCCTTCAGCACTGCACTGGTGTTCGATTTAATCAACGACTCCGCTTGATCTGAGAGCGCCACTTGTAGCTGAGCGCGGTCTGGATTTTGCTGTTCGAGCAAGGCAAATTCTGAGATCGTGATTGGGGGTACAGACACTGGTGTGAAGGCATTGAATGCACGCGGTGCAGACGCCGCCTCATTGGTTGTCAATACCATCGGGTCTTGCGCATTACCGTCATCACCTTGATCGTGTGAACTCAAGACGCGCAAGCGGAAAAGGCGCCCTGCCTTTGCAGGAAATTCCACACGTTGTTTCGCTTCCTGCTTCTTAAGTTGCCCGACATAGATAGGCTTACCCCATTCACCATTGCTGTCGGCCATATAAACTTCAAAGTCTTTCACTTGCCCAGCATCCCAATGTTTATCGTTGCGCGGTGCAATCTCAAAACCTTTAATCAAGCGACGCTCACCCAAAGCCAAGGTAAATTCATGCGGCCCTGTTTTTTGTGACTGATCTCGCAAGGTACGGAACCAAGTCCCTGGCTTGCCATCGAAGGCATTCTCTACAGGGTGTCCAGGTTCTTCAGCAGGACGGTTTAAAACGATCAAAGAATCTGCGGCCACTACGTCACCCGTCGCTGGCGCAGATGGGTAATCCGCCGTACTCGCTAGACTCAGATCACGCGCAATGGAAATATCCACTGCTACTGGTAATCGCACATCAATCTTCGCGGTTTTCACATACAGTACGCCGTATTGATGTGTGGCGTCGAAATACCATGCTGCGCTTGCTTTTTCAAACTCCTCACGACTGCCAACTTCTGGCAACGCTTGGGTTTGCAACTGTACTTGTTGTGGCTTAACTCGCGTATGGATTTGGAATTGCTGCACACGTTGCGCTTCCATGCCTTGATAACTGCCACGCACACCGTCCAACCTGATCTGAATATCCCCTGCTTGATTTTCTGGTGCAGCAACACGAATCTGCTGCGTACTTTTCTCGCCCTGTTGATATTGTCGTGTTTCTCCATCATCTTCATACAAGGTGTAACTACTTTGTCCGTGCGGATAAATATCCCAGGTCAATACATCCTTCGGTACTTGCCCGTCGTACAAAGCGCTAGGATACATAGGCAAAATTGCTCCTGCACGCACCATCACCGGTAATTTTTCTAAAGTGACTTGATAGTCGATCAGCTTGCCGTCAGCACCGGCGTTGACAACACGTCCATCCCAATAATCTACCCATTGGCCTTGCGGCAAATACACACCCTTACGCCAGCCCTTGCTCGCCGCCTGGCTGCGATACACAGGCGCGATCAATAAATCTTTACCAAGGAAGAATTGGTATTTGTAATTCTGGTCATTGGCTTGCGGGTCATGCGGATGATCCCACATCAAACCGCGTACGATTGGCGCACCACTTTGCTCTGTTTCTTGCGCCAAGGTGTACATATACGGCATCAAGCGCATCTTTAATTTGAGATAATCACGATTGATGCTGCGGTAGGGTTCATCGAACCACCACGGATGCTTACGCACGTTTTGCGACCAACCCGACATACCCATCAATACCGGAGTAAAAGCCTTCCACTGCAAGTCTCGGGTAAAAGTCTCAGGACTGCCGCCAAAGATGCCGTCGACGTCACCGGTGGCATATGCTTGACCTGACAGACCGGAGCCAATCAAGGTCGGGATATGCCAACGAATATAGTCCCAGCTACCACTTTGATCGCCGGTCCAGGTCACGGCATAGCGCTGCATACCCGCCCAACCCATCACCGTCCACAAGAATGGGCGAGAGTTTGAATTATCTAAGATTCCTTGAGCCGCAGCTTGATTGGCATCGAGTGCAAATTGATAGCCCTGCCCAGTCCAAGCGACGTCAAGTTTTTGTGCACGCGTGCCAGCCGTACCCACTTCCCATTTGATTTTATCAACCCCATTTTCTGTCCACAGACCAGTACGGAAGCCGTATTTTTTGAGGCCGCTAACCACGCCCTGCAAATCGGCATAGCCACAACCGTAACCATCGTTGGGCAGAATCCATCCGCCCGGCATATCGTGCTCACGATACTTAGCCGCCACAGATTGAACCACATCAGGCGTTTTGCCAGTGGGGCCATCACTCCATCCTTTGGGAAAGGTGCCGCGCTTTTTAATATTATCGCCATCGTTATAGCAATCGGCATCCCCATATTCGTATGCCCAGCGTGGCAACATGCGTGCTCGTCCTGTCAAGGCGGTGTAAGCGTTCAGCACGTCTTTAATGGAGTCCCCCACAAAGTAGTAGGCATCGAAGCGCTTTTCCTGATGCGTGCTGGTGATAAATTCATTCGAGCGAAAATCATAGCTACCATTGCTCCAAGTATTGCGCAGAACACCGTAGCCTTTATTACTCATGTAAAACGGCGCGGGACTTGGTCTATCATTTTCTTCCCACCCACCGGAGTAAGAAATGTCTAGCGTTTTACCCTTGAAAGCATAAGCACCGTTTTGCTGACCGCCACCAAAAAATACTTCATCTGCTGCGCTCGACAGCGTTTGAAAACTTGCTTTATCGCCGATCTCTAAGGCCTGCATTTCTTGCCAAACCAGACTGCGATTATCCGCTTTGTACAAAGCCAGACGGAATGGTTTACGATACACACGCAGAGCCATGGCCTGAGTTTGTATCAATTGATAATCAGCTTGTTCACTGATTTTAAAATCCACGCGACCGAAATCTTGTGGTAACACGATGGGCGCTGCTTTATCACCGGCTCCCACCAATTTGCCGTCTACACCAACCCACACTCGAAACATATCGGGGCGAAGAATACTAATTTGGACGAGATGCCCACGGTCGGTTTGAATTTGCAGCTGCTGCTGTCCACCGATATTCTCGATCTTTTTGACATTACCAATGCTGCCCGCAACAGCAGTTGAGGAAATACATGGCGCGCCAACTAAGACCGTCGCCAGCATCAGCGACAAAGTAGTACGTTGGAATCGTGTAGCCGCTGGCTTTCGTAATGAATGCAACATAAAACACCTTTATTGAGTTTGTCCAAGCTTGACGGCACTCTACGCAAAAACAAGCTGACGCAACAGCGAGATTTTTTTCTGGCCTCATCAAGAAAATCTAGAGGGAAATCGTCTTCAAGCTTTTTTCTTGGCGTCCCTGCAAACGCATCAAGCAAGTTTGTAATGCATGCTCACTATGTTCTTTTTGACGTGCACCAAGCACCACGATCTTATGCGCAAGCTCGGCACACTTGAGCGCTTGACTGACACACTGCTGTGACTCACCTACAAAAATCAGTTCATCGAATTTGGTGGGTGCCAAGCTGGTGGCGGGTACGTGATGGGCATGCAAAGCAAAGGCCACTACCGCGGCTTCAAAGCGGTAGCGTTGTCCTTGCAAACGTACGGTATCTTGCTCAAGGCTTGCATTGCCGATGCGATCGCATAGCGCTGCACTACTACTCCAGGTTTGTTCTTGAAGCAAAGCGTTTTGGCATGCTTGACTCAGCTGCACAATCAAAAACGATCGATCAATTTTCGTGCTCAATTGCAGCGCTCCCGTAAGGCCGCAGCGCGCAGTCAATAGGATAAAGTCACGTCGAATTAAAGGAAGCTCGGCGCTATTGTGGAAAACTCGACTCAAGGGCAACATGATCGTCAATTATTACGAAGTAAGTAAAACAAGCGAATCGAAAACTCTAATTTGCGCTTCAACGCGATTTCGCTTCATTCACCAACCATTGGTGAAATGCTTGAAACGCGGCATTCTCTTTCATATCCGCGGCGTAAATTAAGTAGTAGTCCAAACGCAGTGGCGTTTGCACATCGAAAGGACGTACCAAGCGGCCAGCCGCAATATCGTATTCGACCAATAAAGCCTGCCCTAGAGCCACGCCCTGTCCATCAATTGCCGCTTGCAATGCCATCAAGGCCAAGGTGAAAAGTGGGCCTTTACGTACTTGTACTTCTTTATCTGCTACGCCCAATGTTGAAAACCAAGATTGCCAACTTGGGTAATCAGGGTCGTTCATCGCACTCACTTCATGTAAGAGTGTTTGCTTGCTCAGATCGGCCGGGGTGTTGAGTGTCTTGGCGATGCTCGGGCTGCACACGGGAAAGACTTCCGTGACGATGAAAGGCTCGATACGGAAATCAGCAAATTGCGTGCGTCGAAAATCAATGGAAATGTCGCAGTCACGATAGCTACGATCAACCTCAGACACAATTTCTACTCGCACTTGTGGGTGGCGATTCAGAAAACGATAAAGCCTTGGCACCAACCACTTAGAACCAAACGAGGGAGGTACACCAACGCGTAATAGCACATTATTATCGTTCAGCAAGGCATCCGTGGCTTGTTGGAAAGTCTTGAATCCTTCGCGAATACGGGGCAAATAGCGTTCGCCGGCTTCGGTCAATTTCAACACGTTATTACTACGCTGAAAAAGATCTAAACCCAAAAAATCTTCGAGTAATTTGATCTGGTGGCTGACTGCCGCATTCGTCACATGCAATTCTTCTGCCGCACGCGTAAAGTTCAGTCGACGAGCAGCGACTTCAAAAACTTTCAAGGCGTTTAACGGTGGCAGACGTTTAGACATGGGACCCTCATTGAAAAACGATACCATATCAGAACTTCATTAAAAAAAACTTAATGAGATCTTGAAATATTATAGGTGTCCGAAGCGACAGTTTTTTGTTGCGATCGGTGCTACTATTTTGCTCATTTATTGCCCAAACAAAACAACTGAGCTTTTTTCCGTGGAGCGAGCCACGTAGTTAAGTCTAGGGAAAAATGTTTTTTTGACTAGTTTTAGCACGGAAAGATCCAAATTCATCCTGATTTATTGCAAATTTGCGCTTGCCTTGCTTCATCAATCGCAAAAATGAGTAGATCAACATCGAGGAAAACTGTGATCGTCAAATATTTCTTAATGACATCTCAAATATTCCTCGCTTGCGATCACTGACCTGCCCCGTTAAGCTGCGTGGCATCTGCTTGGCTAACAATCTGCTCTACTTTTGTTTGATGCAATAAGCGAGGAATGCTGCACGAATAACGAAGGCATCAGCAATATTAGTTTGATTGCATGTCATGTATTTTGCAATTACCGACTTTTCCATAAAACTAATAACGCTAGTAAAGCCAAGTACACCCATTTTCATTTAGGTCTCATTTGACATGACTCATATCATCACTATTGATACTGGAACTACCAATACTCGCGTCACTTTGTGGCAGGACGGTGCTGTACTGGCGCATCAAGCTTGCGAAGTCGGCGTGCGCGACACCGCCATCACCGGTAACCGTGAAAAGCTGCAAAACGGTGTACGCGAAACCATCGCCAAAACCTTGGCAGCTGCCGGTATCGATGCCGAACAAGTCGATCTCGTGATTGGCTCCGGCATGATTAGTTCGAATGTTGGCTTGTTTGAGCTACCTCATGTGTTGGCCCCCGCTGGCTTACAGCAATTAGCGCGCGGCATGGTGTCAGTGACCATTGCCGAAGTCTTCCCTAAACCAATCTGGTTTGTTCCTGGCGTACGCAATGTAGTCGACAACATCGGCCTACATAATTGCGAAGCCATGGATATGATGCGCGGCGAAGAAGTTGAAGTTATGAGTGTAGTTGATCAGCTCGATATCACCGGCCCTGCCATGATGGTGATGCCCGGCTCGCATTCTAAATTTGTCTGCATCGATGATAAAAATCGTATCACTGGTTGCGTCACCACCTTGGCGGGTGAACTGATGTATGTGATCACCCACAATACGATTTTGGCGCAGTCGCTCGATTCGCAATTTGCTACATCGATTAATGAAGAAATGCTGTTGGCAGGCGCACAATCGGCACAAACCATAGGCCTCGGCCGCACCTGTTTTAATGTGCGCACACTCGACCAGTTCACGATTTACGAACGCAATGATCGCGCTAATTTCCTGCTCGGTGCGATCTTGGGTGCAGACTTATTAACTCTCAAGAACAGCACTGCCATCAAAATGTTGCCAGGCACACCCGTCGTCATTTGCGGCAAACCCATCATGAAAGAAGCCTTAGCGATTTTGATTAAAAATGATGATTACTTCTCTGGAAAGATCACCGTGGTATCCGATGAAACGCAAGCGCATCTGGCGGGGCAAGGTGCAATTTTAGTTGCAGAAGCACGTGGCTTAATTAAGTAAGCTTCTGATGGCGAAGACACAGGGAATTTCCGCATAGTTTTATGATGGGATGCAAGTTATGCTCGTCGTCATTGCGCCACGTAAATCCATTTTTTATTTTCCGTTTTTTTCGACTATTTTGTTTTTATAGGTAAGCCCATGAGTAAAGAGATCACCCGTTTTGGCAATGTTCCCACTGGTGCAGGCGGCCAACGTTTGCCATTTTCACCTGCGGTTCGTGCAGGCGACTTCGTCTTTTGTTCAGGCCAAGTAGCGATGAAAGAAAATGGCGAAATCGAAACCGGTGGCATCGAATCACAAACACGTCGCACCATGGAAAACGTCAAGAAAGTGTTAGCCTTGGCAGGTTGTGATTTAGCTGATGTGGTCAAAGTCAGTGTGTGGTTAGACGACACTCGCGATTTCTGGACTTTCAACCGCATTTACACGGAATACTTCGGCGACAATCCACCAGCTCGCTCCTGTGTGCAGTCAGCAATGATGGTCGATTGCAAAGTCGAGATCGAAGTGACGGCCTACAAACCGCTATAAGCCTTCAACTTTTTTTCTGCCTTCAACATTCTTCATTACAAGCGAGATCTGCATGAGCGCAGTCGATCAAGACACTAGCTACCGTTCACTCTACACCTACGCCTGGGACATCGAGGACCAAGGTGTAGGTTCTTTTATTGATGAAGCGTCAGCAATGGGCATACGTGATGTCACCATCGCCACTGCCTACCATGCAGGTAAGTTTATTCGCCCTCATGCTAAACAAGGCCCGTGTGTCATCTTCCCAGAAGATGGTGTGACGTATTTTGATCCCGATCTGAAACATTACGGCGAGATCCAAGCACTGGCACATAGCAATGCAAAAACGAAAGCTGTCGTCGGCGACTTAATTCAGGACGGACGTCTGCGAGTACATGCATGGACTGTACTTCTGCATAACAGCCGACTTGGTCAAGCCTACCCGCACTACACTGTGAAAAATGCGTTTGGCGATGCTTATGTGTACAGCCTTTGCCCGATGCAGCCCGCGGTGTTCGAATATGCAGTGAATCTCTGCAGCGATTTAAGTTCGCAATATGCCTTCACTAGCTTGGTATTAGAAACACCAGGTTGGTTACCGTATGGCCATGGTTATCATCACGAGTTTGCGCAAGTCGCTAGCAATGCGTGGTTAGACAACTTACTTGGCACCTGTTTCTGCGATGCTTGCCAACAAGCGGCACGCCGTAAAGGTATCGATATCACCAGCTTGCAACAGCGCGTACAAACGAGCATTACCGATTACTTGCAGTTACCCGCACATGCGCAAGCAGATCAAGCAAGCAGTTGGATGCAAAGTGATTTACTCAGTGATCCTGACTGGTTAGCCTACGTTGAGATGCGTCAAGACCGTGTCACCGAATTAGTTGCCGCGATTCGCACAGCCTTACCTAGTGCCACCAAACTTGCCGTGATACCTACCGTGCAGCGCCCAACTGCTGCCTGTTGGACTGAAGGTAGTGATCTGAAGGCCCTTTCCGAAGTTGCAGACTATCTAGAGATTCCGTTTTACGAAGCCAGCGCTAATCGCGCAATCGCCGATGCGTGGGAAAGCTTACGTCAAGTCGCGAATCCAGAAAAAATTCGCGCCATTTTGCGCCCTGGGCTGCCTGATCTGAATCAAGGCAATGAGATTGCTGCTGCGATCGACGGCATCAAAGCCTTAGGCATTCGCGACTTTGCCTTCTATAACTATGGTTTGTTACCGCAACACAGGCTCGATCATTTGGCACAAGTTTTACGCCAAGAAAAATCGTAAGGAACATTACTATGCCAAGAAACATTCTCATTACAGGCGCTTGCGGCGGTATAGGTCGTGCACTGTGCCAAGCCTTCGTTGATGCTGGCGATTTCGTGTTCGCCCAAGACAGAGAAGCAGGACAACTACAAAACTTAGTATCCGAACTAGGCCAAACCCGTAGTTGCGCAATTGCTGCTGACCTCACCGATGCACAGGCATTACGTGCCGCTCTACTCGAAAAAACACAGCTACATGGCGATATCCATGCATTGGTCGCTAACGCTGGCGCCGCGGAAGCTTTAACTCTACAAAGCACCACAGAGGAAAGCTGGAAGAAAGACATGGATCTCAATTTGAATGGCACTTTTCATTCAGTGGAGGCAGTACGCGGGGCGATGCAAGCGGCAGGCAAAGGCAATATCGTCATCATCGGCAGCGTCAACGGCATGACCTCCTTCGGGCATCCAGCCTACAGTGTCGCCAAAGCCGGTTTGATTAGTTACACCAAAGCCCTCGCGATGGAGTTCGGAAAGTTCGGCATACGCGCGAATATGGTCTGCCCCGGCACGGTAAAAACCCAAGCATGGCAAGCCCGCGTTGATAAGAATCCGCAGGTGTTTGAAGATTTGAAAAAGTGGTACCCCTTACGCGACTTCGCGACGCCACAAGATATTGCTGATGCCGTAATGTTTTTAGCGTCAGATGCGGCGCGAGTAATTACGGGTGTGGTGTTGCCAGTGGATGGTGGTTTGATGGCGGGGAATCAGGTGTTTGCTAGGGAGTTGACGCAAGAAGATATTTAGGAAGAGCTTTGCTCTTGCCAGCTGATTTGAAAACCTTGCACGTTGTTTGTTTGGCGTGGGTTGGCGAATTGTAGGTCGTAGTAACTCGACGGTTTGTAGGTCGGGGGTGGCCCGACAGCCAGTCACCTTTTTTGCTTCGCCAAAAAAGGTAACCCAAAAAAGGCGACCGCACTAAATCGCCCTACGGGTTCCCAATGATGCACAACAAAAAATGGGAAAGTGTTGAAACTCGCTACGCTCAGACAACAACACTTTCTTTTTCCATTTTCTGTTATGCACCATTGGCGATTTAGAAGCGGAACAGCAAAAACCGCCACTCAACTTGCAGGTACATGAGCCGCCTTCATAACCTTGTTGTAGTGAATTCGGACACACTCGAGTGATGAGTATGTGTGTTTTGATTTTCCCGCGTCTGGCACTGCCATTTGTGCAGGGCAGAAAATGGATTAAGAAAGCTTTGCTGTCTGAGCCGAAGGCGAGTTTCAAAGCTTTCCCATTTTTTGCCTTGCACAAATGGGAACCCGAAGGGCAGTGACGGTTGCGTCGCCTTTCTTTGCTTACTTTCTTTGGCGAAGCAAAGAAAGTGAGTGGCCGCCGGGCCACACCCGGCCAGCTAAGGTTAAGCTTGCGAGATCATTTATAAAACTAACAGCGCGGGTTTCACCCGCCCTACATGACCGAACGCGACAAATATCTAAGAAAATGAACCACAAAAAGGCACTGGATTCCCCCTTGCAGGGCGCGCCCGCGTTTGCAAACACGGGCCGATTGCCGAGCGATCTGCATGCTTATCGAAACCCTCGTCAATCCCTTCGCGGGAATGACGCGATTACGAGGTGAAAATGTCGGCAAACTCAATGAATCTGATCCAACACCCAACCACTAGCAGACACCAAACCTGAGAAAACAAACATCCCTATGACATAGGCTGCGGCCGTCTTCAGAATCGCTAGCCAACGCGGCCCTTCGAAACACGTGGCAACCGCAATCGAAATGTAGGCTAGGGAAAACACTCTCACCAAATTGATTAAATGTTCCAGTGGTAAATTCAGATTTCTTAAGGGTGGCATGATGGAGACTAGTAACATCACCAAGCCGATGAAATAAGCGAGTATCACCCACACCTCAAACAGGTTGTAACGCTGGCGCCAAAATGCAACTCTTAAACATATCGCAATCGGGATAGACATCAGAAAGTTGGCATAGCCAAAATGCCCCGAAACCCAGGCCCAAATCTTGGCGGTGTTCGTCGAGTGTGTCTGTGATGCCGCGGTAATTGGCATGGGGAAAAAGTATTCCATGAGGTTGTACACCAAGGAACATAAAATAAGAAATAGCAGTGGTTTTACTAAGCGGCTACGGTCTTCTTCCATGAAGCTTTTGATCGTCGCACTAGGACGTAATAGCAATTCGCGTATCGTATAAAAAATTCCCTTTTCGACGTGTAACACGTGGATTAACTCATGCCATACAAAGTGGCCATCGATACGATGTAAATGATGTGCATGTCCGCATTGGTGACAATAGGCGCCTACTAATTGTGTCTGGCACTGCTTGCAAGTCGCACTTAAATGATTTGCTGTCGAATCTGTCATAGCTGTGTGAATATGGTTAATCGAGATAGACTACATGACATCATTCAAAGCGACAAGCGATCCTGTGCCTTGACGATACGCTTGAAAAATCCAAATGGCGAAAGCAAAGCGCGTAAAATCGAGCGAACCACAATTCTCTTAGCGCTACTCTGCCCATGCCCAGTTTTCCTGTGATCTGCTTTATTGGCATTACTTTTCTCATCGCAGGATGGGTGAAGGGTGTGGTTGGCATGGGGCTGCCGACGGTCGCAATGGGAGCACTTGGTTTGCTGATGACGCCAGTCGAAGCAGCTAGCTTACTAATTATTCCGTCTTTAGTCACCAATATCTGGCAATTTGCGGCCGGTGGTTCTAAGCGCCTCATTGCTAAACGTTTAACGACCATGTTACTCGGCGTTTGTTTGGGCACCGCCATGAGTATCGCTTGGTTAAGCTCTGATAGCTCGCACTGGCCTTCTATTTTGCTGGGTGCGGTATTGGCCGTTTATGGTTTGACCGCTCTATTTCTGCCTCCCTTGCTTGTGCAGCCTCAGCTCGAGAAAAAGTTATCGCCACTGATTGGCTTGGTCACAGGCGCCATTGCTGGTGCTACTGGGGTGTTTGTGATCCCAGCCGTCCCTTATCTCAACGCACTAGGATTGGCGCGCGACGACTTGGTGCAAGCCTTGGGGCTCTCATTTACGGTATCGACGATCGCTCTCGCGATAGGGCTTGGTATGTATCAACAATTTTCCTCTGCCTCGCTCACCGCTTCTCTTATGGCACTTATCCCTGCCCTGATCGGTATGCAAATCGGACAAATAACGCGGCTGCGCATTAATCCAGTGGCATTCAGGTATTGGTTTCTGCTATGTTTATTGTTCTTGGGTAGTTATATGGTGATCCGTGGATTACTATCCCAACTAAGTTAAGTCTAGTTAAGGTAAGGTAAGTGAAATTGAGCTAAGCAAGCGCTCATATTTACCGCTCACCCCACACTAAAAATTTGAGGAATTTCTGCTATGCGTATCGCTGCACTGTTCGTCATGCTTGCCTCCATGCTGGTAAAAATGCCCGCAGCAGAGGCGCAAATTTATGATCCAAAGACAGGCTATATCTTTGAGCAAAGCTACGTCACACGCATCAAAGAAGAACAAGCGTCGACCATGCTAGGGATTCCTGATGTTGGTAATTGGCTGCTCGATAAACATGAGCGCCACCCACGAAAAATCACCTATCCGCACGCTGTGCGGCACCAAACTAAACAACTCATTTTTCGGGCATCGGGAAGAGCACCGCTGCAACTCGTCGATTGGTCTAAACGCGCTACCAAGACGTCTGAAGGCGATGGCCAGAAGTTCTTGTTCCTTGAAACAGTAGGAAATTACTATCTGGTCTGTGTTGAGTTCGAACATGATGCACCAGGTTTTTTACTGATTGAGAAAAATAGTTTGAAAACCTACTTTGTGCATCAATAGGACAGGAATTGAGCATGCCGCGAGCTTTTGCTTACTTAATCTTAGTTTTCCTGGCTCTGGGCACCGCAGCTTATGCCTTGACTGCATATGGATTGCTGCCAATTGGGCAGCTCGTCCATCCTGCCATGCGTGCCAATTTTCAGTTGCATTCAACGCTTGTCTACACCCACATTTCCTTGTCTAGCCTTGCACTGGCGCTCGGTGCCTTTCAGTTTTCGGAAGCAATTCGCACCCGCCGTCCTCAGCTCCACCGTTGGCTAGGGCGCGCCTATCTTTTCCTCGGGGTTCTGCCAGGTGGTATTGCGGGGTTCATCATGGCGGTGCATGCATTTGGCGGCATCATCTCTCAACTGGGTTTCGGGATATTAGCCTTGTTGTGGTTATGGACGGGTGCACAAGCCTACCTCGCCATACGCCACGGACGAGTGCAAGAGCATCGTTGTTGGATGATACGCAATTACGCACTTTGTTGCGCTGCGATTACTTTACGAATTTATTTGCCAATCAGTTTGCTGCTAGACGCATTTGTCTCAGCCTATCCCTATATTGCTTGGTTATGTTGGATCCCAAATCTGATGTACGCAGAATGGCGGATCACACGACTACGAAGTGAAGGTGTTATCAACAAACCGTGAAAAGGAGGCCCAATTTCGATTTGAAAAAATATTAATTGCTTTTGTAAGTTTGCCGTTGTAGTTTCGACTAAGCATCTGTAGCAGCGTTTTCTGATGAAAGTCTCGGAACATCGATTTATCGTTCCAGCCTCAAATGAGGATAAACGCAACTTCGACTTTGCTACGAGTCACTTTTTATTGGAGACACAAATGAAATCAAAATCCTTGAGCAAAACGCTGAAATCTGTGATGACCGCTTCTGTTGTTGCTGCGAGCGCTATTGCCGCAGTTCCAGCGATGGCACAATGTGCAGCAAAACCAGCGACGGCAGTCAAAGCCTGCGCTGCAAAAAAAGGGTGTTGTGCAGCGAAGAAGGGTTGCTGTGCTGCTAAAAAAGGTTGCTGTGCAGCGAAGAAGGGTTGCTGCGCTGCGAAAAAGGGATGCTGTGCTGCCAAGAAAGCTAAGAAAAAAGGATGCTGTGCTGCCAAGAAGGGCTGCTGCGCTGCTAAGAAGTAATAGTACCGGCCCTAAAGCTCATTGCTTCTCGGATGAGCATTAGGGCCTTCCATTTAGTCTGGTAGAAATCATGGTTGAAAGTAAGAACAATGCGCCTGCCGCTTCGTTTACCCGTTCAAGTCAAAGCTCAACAGCTACTTCCCATTGACGCCACAGCGCGTGACAAAAAGCACATGTGGAAAGCTGCGGTCGACGTGGTCGAATCGATGCAGGCACTCACCGCCCAAGCTAGCCAGCTGGTGCATTCCACCATCAACGGTGCTGCATTTGTAGAATGGGACCATTATCCCGAAAATGATGTACGCGACTCGCGTCACCATACGCAGTATTTTTATCATGCTCATCCTGGCAAACAACGTCCATTTACCGAGCATGGCCATTTTCATTATTTCGTGCATGCACAAGAGCTAGGCTTACGCCCTGCCACCACACGCTATGAAGAAGCGCCCGCTCATATCGTGGCCTTATCGATGGATGCCCAAGGGATTCCATCGGGCTTCTTCATCGTCAACCGATGGGTGACCAAAGGACCTTGGTTATCCTATCGAGAATGTGAACGAGCATTAGCGCAATTTCAGATACGTAGCCGTACAGGTTCACCACAGGTGAACCGTTTTCTCAGCGCTTGTCTGCAACTTTATCGCCAGCCCATCTTAGAACTCATCGCGGAACGAGATCGCGTCATGCAAAAACTTTGTGCCCAGCGTGATCGACGCAGCGTGTTTGCCGACACCCAAATTGAAGTGATTTGCTACCGGCCGATTTCATTACTTAAAGATATAGAAGCATTAGAGAAAAGCTTGTAAGGAAACGAGTAAAGCAGCGACTAAGAAATACCCATTCAATTATTTGGAGCCCTTATGTCTTTCACTCGCTTACTCACCATGAGCATCGCTGCACTGAGCTTTTTTCTATCTAGCCACGCTTTCGCGATTGATCCCGTCTTTTCCACCAAAGAAGGCGCGATTCGCGGTTATGATCCCGTCGCTTACTTTACCCAGCATAAAGCCGTCAAAGGAAAGGCAAAGTTGAGCTACAACTGGCAAGGAGCCAACTGGCATTTCAGTAGTCAAGCTAACTTAGATGCCTTCAAAAACGATCCTGAAAAATATGCGCCACAGTATGGTGGTTATTGCGCCTACGGTGTGTCGCAGGGTGTTACGCCCGAAATTGATCCACACGCCTTTCATGTCCAAGACGGAAAACTGTATTTGAATTTGAGTAAAGTGGTGCTCAAGCGCTGGAAAGAAGACATCCCTGGCTATATCAAAGATGCAGATAAAAATTGGCCTGAACTCAAGGCTGGTACCTATGTTGAACAATAATTGCGATAGGTGAAATATGATCGGGTAGAGACTGGGACACCGAAATCTCGCATTTCGTGTAATCACAGTCTCAATCAGATCCATCGTTTTCGCAATTGATCGCAAAATAGTCGCAAAATCGTATACAAGCTTTTACACTTTCACTCGCACGATTATTCGCACGATCATTCAGTATGTGCGATAGATCATTGAGGGAAAATACATCATGCAACTTGTCTTTACAAAGAAAACCGGTAAATACGATCATTTAACAATCATCCGACCAAACTGCGAAATCGAACAAATCGATTGTCCAAAGCAAGGGATTATTCCTCACGATATGGTGCATTTTGGAGTCGAAAGTATCCTCCATAAACGAGGTTTCATCAGTCGCATCCATGCTGGCGAAGAAGCCACATTTCAAATGCAAGCCGAAGCTGAAAGCGATGGTGTCGAACGTTTGGTCGAGGTATTCCAAGCAGATGGATGGTCGGGGTGGCAGACACCAGCTGGCGAAATGCTCGATTTATATCAAGTCACCTGTAACGCACGCCTTTGCCCTCCGTTAGCATTAAGCGTCGACGACGTTGACATGGTGAGGTTAGAGTTACTACGCTTAAGTGCCTTATGGAACGCAGTGCCGACGCACGAAAGTCTCACGCTAAACTTTGAACTTCAAGCATAATTGACTCTCGTGAATTTCAAGCTTAACGAGAATCGATCTACCGAATTAGCTGCTGATCTATCCAACAATCTAACAAGCTACAATCTATCAATTTACCATTCTAAAGGCTGAAGATGACTGCACCATTTTCCCCCATCGAAGGTGGCTGCGATTGCAAAGCAGTACGCTACCGTCTACTACAGTCACCGATGATAGTCCATTGCTGTCACTGCCGTTGGTGTCAACCTGAATCAGGTTCTGCCTTTGCCCTCAATGCCATGCTGGAATCTGACGCTGTTGAGAATTTGGGAATCGCACCAGAACTGATCAACACACCTTCGGCGAGTGGTGCTGGCCAAGAAATTGCGCGTTGCCCGCATTGCAAAATAGCGGTGTGGAGCCACTACGCAGGTGCTGGGAGGTTTGCGAAATTCGTCAGGGTTGGTAGCCTTGATCAAGCTGATCTGCTGCCGCCTGATGTACACATCTTCACCGCATCGAAACAAGCATGGGTACAACTATCAAACACTGTCCCTAGCTTTCCTGAATTTTACGTAAGAGCTGAGCTGTGGTCAGCTGAGAGCTTGCAACGACGCGCCCTGCTGCAAGATAAGATTGATGCGTCGAAAGTCGCATCCTAATGTTAGAGATCTAGAAGGCTAGAGCAAGCGTAACCGCCTTGCTCTAGCATCTCAAGTTTCCGTCAGACTCAAATTCACATCTGAACCCAATCGACGGTTTTGTGAATTTAGTTGCGTCCCGCCATCACGCCGCCATCGACATCCCATACAGCACCGGTAACCCATGAGGCATTGTCGCTCAGTAGAAAATCAATCGTACTTGCGACCTCTGCCGCTTGCCCCACACGACCAATCGGATGGAAACTATTGAAGCCCTCCAAAGCCTGATCAACTTGTTCCGCTGGAATAAAGCCTTGATAAATGGGCGTCTTCACCACAGCAGGAGATACCGCGTTGACTCGGATACCATACTCGGCCAATTCCATTGCGAGGTGCTGAGTCAATGCATGTAAGCCCGCTTTGGCCATTGAATAAGCAGAGGAAGGAGTTGCTTTAATGGCTTGTTTTGCCCACATGGATCCGATGTTCACCATCGCCCCGCCGCCGTGTTTCGACATATTTTTGGCGACTGCTTGAGTAATGAAAAAGCTGGCTTGATTCAAGCTCATGTAAGCCTGATAGTCAGACATTTGATGCGATAAAAATGCGAGGGGTTTGAAGGTGCCTGCCGCATTTAAGAGATAGTGAATTGGCGCCTCCATGCGCTCAATCTCCGTAATCAATGCATCGACATCGCTTTGTGAATACAAATCGAGCTGCTTGGTTTCAACGGCCACATCTGGGCTAATATCACGAAGCCGAAGTTTAGCCTGCGCTAATTTATCGGCCTGCTTGCCGACCAAAATGACTTTCACATTGCGTTGCACGAGGCGCTCTGCTGTTGCTAAGCCCATGCCGCTTGAGCCACCGATGATCAATGCTGTTTGTGTCGATACGGCGGAATCTAATGATGTCGCCGATACCTGTGTTGATGTGTGTATTATCTTGTTCATACCTTTTCTCCAAACCAGTTAAACTTCAGGAGTCGCAGTATGTCGATGTAAAAACGCCTTGAAAAGTAAGCACAATTTGGTGCAATAGGTACTTTTTGGTACATCTTTATGAATACAAACAAGAAAATAATTTCCAGAAAATCAGCGCCTGAACGCAGTGCGCGTATGGTCGAGGCGATTTATGGCTGCAAGTGGTCACTGACGGTGTACCAACTTCTTCAGGACGGCAAACACCGGCCTGGAGAAATGGTAAAAAGTGTCGAAGGCCTCAGCACCAAAGTTTTAAATGAATGCCTACGTAAAAATGTCGAATTTGGAATTTTGCAGAAAAACATTTATCCAGAGGTACCACCGCGAGTGGAATATGCAGTGACTGAATTCGGACAAAAGTTTATTCGTATTCTGGATCAACTCGAATCACTGCAAGAAGAAATTGAGCATGACCAGCAAAACAGCCAGTCAAACATTTGATTCGCCGTCAAACAAACACATCCACCTGGGTGCCAAGAAATGCACTGATCAAGCCCCAGCTCCTTTGCAGCTCAAGTAGTTCTTGGCGCGTCATGGTTTGTTCTAACTCTGACACTTCGTTTTTTTCAATTACCACTATCCCAGCGGCTTCTTGCTCGGCGCGCAGCAAAGCACGTGCGTCTGCGGCTGAGTTGGCCGTGTCACCGCGGGTTTTAATTTGTTGGTAGGCTTGCAAGCCTTGATTGGCGATCGGTAGCGCCACACTAAGCGACATGCTGTTTCCTCATAAATATTGGAATACAGCATACAGTCTAGCCAGAAGAATTGATGAAGCGAATACAAGCCAAAAAAAGGGGCAAATTAAGCATTTGCCCCACCATGTCAATGAGCTTTACTTATCTAAGCTAATCGTCTTTACCGCTTTACCCGCCTCGTCCAGCATTTCGATCACTGGTTGTCCCGCCGCGCTAACTGCTAGACGCAAACGTGGACGACCTTTCGCATCATTCAAAATCAAAGAGGAATCGCGCTTACTATTGGTGCCCAGATACACACGGTTCTGCGAAAATTTTCCTTGTTCGATCAAGCTATTCCAATAGGCGTCTCGTTCTTTTTCATCGGCGATCGCATTGGCTTTCTTCCAATAAGTGTCGAATGAACCCAAAGGCGCATCTTCATGGAAAGGCACATCATTAATAAACACACCAGCGGCACTAGTCTTCTCATTGTTGGTATGTTTCAACTGGAGTGCCTGATCTTGACGATAGCGATCGAAGGTCAGCGAGAGACCGGCATTGATTTTGCCATTGGCGTCACGACTACCTTTTTGAATAAAGCCGCCATTTTCATTACCCTCTTCATCGAGAAACAACATACCTGCAAAGCTGCGGCGATCTGGACGTTCAATTTCTTTGCCTTGGTCAAAGGCACCGGGAAACTGCGCGCGATTCGAAATAATCAAACGCTTGGTGCCATTCGGCTCCACGATGTTAATGCGACCGACAGTGATCTCATCGAACTGCGCATGGCTTGGGCCGTCTTTAGCACCTGTAAGAGTGGCGATCGCGAAAATGGCAGCGGCCATGGTTGTGCAGCCTGAAAGAAAAGTGCGAATTTGTGACATGTTTGGCTCCTAGATAGTGTTGAGATAATCGCTGCATACTGAACTCTTACTTCATTTTGTTCGAGTTGCTGCAGCACTTAGCCTTCACTATTGCAAACCCTGTGCCAGAAAATGCAAATAAAAAATATCCTTTTAAAACAAAGATTTATCATCATCTCACATTGAACTTTACTCGACTTCGCTCAATGCGCATGTGCGCATCAGCACGACTCCTGAGCGATTTCGCACATCACTCTACAAGCTCGGGACGAAAAAAAAGCGAGGCGAATGCCCCGCTCTTCTTCAAACGCCTTTAGCAATGCTTATGCGTCCAACTCGCTTTGTTGCACGATGATGCGCGACACCAAACCATATTCTTTCGCTTCGGCAGCGCTCATCCAATAATCACGTTCGATATCGGCCGTGACTTTTTCTAAGGTTTGACCAGATTCTTTAGCGATCAAGGCAGCGATACGTTCACGAATCTTCACGATTTCACGTGCTTGAATCGCGATATCTGTCGCTTGGCCACCAGCGCCACCGCTAGGTTGATGAATCAAGAAACGCGTGTTTGGCAAGCACACGCGACGCTCCTTTGGTACCGACAAGAACACATTCACTGCTGCGCTACCAACCCAACCGGTACCGACTACCCGCACAGGCGCATTGATAAAGCGAATCATGTCATGAATCACGTCACCAGATTCCACGTGACCGCCTGGCGAAGACACCAACAAGGTGATCGGGTCTGCAGATTCTGCCGACAAAGCGATCAAACGCTTACTAACATCAGCGGCTAATTTGTCGTTGATCGTACCAAACACCAAGACCGTACGTGATTTAAACGCTTTTTCTTCGAGAAAAGGGCTGGCTGCTTCTTTGTTTGTTTCTTTTTCTTGTCCCATGAATACCATAATCCATCCTATACAAAATAAATGCCGAGTGCGGAAGCAACTCCGCGAGAACCGACATGCTACTCGATTTTTGATGATTTGACTTTGCAATTGAGCGCTTAAACAAGATCGCTCATCATCGATTGGATAGTCAGTATCACGCTGTGCCGTTCTCAACTTGATTTTAGTTCAATCCATACTTGCTCGCGTTGCCACCGTTGTGCCCAATCGATAAAGGCATCTGCTGGCATTGGGCGAGCGATACCGTAGCCTTGTGCTCGTGTGCACCCCATTTGCATCAGTCGCCGACCGTGCTCCAGAGTCTCGACACCTTCTGCAATGACGTCACGGTTAAAGGCTTTGGCTAAACGAATCACGCCTTCGACAATTCCCAAGTCTTCCGGGTCAATCAGCATGTTCCGCACAAAACTTTGGTCAATTTTGAGCGTATCAATTGGAAGCTTCCTCAAATAGGTCAGTGAAGAGTATCCCGTACCAAAATCATCGAGCGCAAAATCAACGCCGAGCTCATGACACCGATGCAAAATGCCAACCGCTTGGTCGATATCGGCTATGGCTGCCGTTTCTAATACCTCTAGTTCCAAATACTTTGCCTGCATATCTGGATGACGCCACAGTGCTGTTTGCAATCTGGTACAAAAATCTTCCTGCAAAATATGGTCTGCACTAACATTAACGCTGATGCTGAAATTGAAGCCAGATCTATGCCATTCTTCACCTTGTTGCAAAGCCCTTTCAATCACCCACTCGCCGAGATCTTTCTCTAAACTACTGCCATGGATATGCGATAGAAATTCAGCAGGCGCTAACAATCCACGTTCAGGATGCCGCCATCGTATTAAGGCTTCGGCACCGATAATGGTGCCGTCAGAGAGATCTACCTTAGGTTGATAGAACAAAACAAACTCATTTCTAGCCAAGGCAAGACGCAATGCTTCAAGAAAGTGTCGGTGCACTTGGGCGCGTCTATCGTTTTCTGGATCAAATAAGTGAAAGCGATTCTTTCCCGCATTTTTCGCCATATACATCGCTTGATCCGCGTGTCGCAATAGGCTATCAGCATCGACATTATCATCTGGATACAGGCTAACACCTATACTTGCAGTCACATGTAACACTAATTCATCAATTTCAATGGTACGGCTCACTGCCGATAAAATTCTTTCGAGTACTTGAACGCATTCAACTGAATTACCAATATCGGATAAGAGTACAACAAATTCATCGCCACCTAAGCGCGCCAGGGTATCGTTGGCACGCAATACCTGGCGCAAATGCTGAGTAACAGCAACCAATAATTGGTCACCAATTTGATGACCGAACTGATCATTAATAATTTTGAAGCCATCAAGATCAAGGAAGCAAACTGCGAGAGAGCTTTCGTTGCGAACAGCGCGTTTTATCGCTTGCCCCAGCCTATCTCCCAGCAATCTTCGATTTGGCGCACCCGTCAAAATATCGTAGTGGGCGATGCGATCTAATTCAGCTTCATGCGCCTTGATCTGGCTGATGTCGGAGAACACTCCAATAAAATGCAACACTTTTCCGGTCTCATCGCGCACTGAAGAAATCGACAATAATTCCGCATACACCTCACCGTTTTTTCGGCGGTTCCACACTTCTCCGCGCCAAAAATCTTTGTGATTTACTTCATTCCATAAATGGGTATAAAAGCCAGCATCATGTCGACCGGAAGATAATATTTTAGGCGACTGCCCAACCACCTCATCGGCACTGAAACCCGTTATGCGGGTAAACGCAGGATTGACCTTGGTAATCTTACCTTCACAATTCACTACCATGATGCCTTCATAACTACTGGTGAATACCGTCGCAGCATCTCTCTGTGCCAGTTCCAGCATTTTCCTATCGGTGATATCAATGTGAGTGCCTGCCATCGTCATCGGTCGCCCTGCTGCATCGCGTTCTACGATACGACCACGCGTCAGAATCCACCGCCAATCACCAGTTTTAGTGCGACAACGCAGCTCTAGTTCGTGCTGCTCGGTCTCACCCGCCATATGCTGACGAATGGACTCAAGTGCTTTCGGATAATCATCTGGATGAACCAGTTCCGGCCACTTATCGGGCGTCACCTGCATTTCACCGGGCGCATAGCCGAGCATGGTTTCCCATCGCGCACTAACCTCAAGGGCATTGGTTTTCAAATTCCAATCCCAATAACCCTCGTCAGCCCCTTCCAGAACCCGAGCCAATTGCTGTTCGCGTTGACGAATTGCCGCCTGCGCCAACTGTTCTTCTGTCAAGTCGCGGCCAAAAGCCATATAACGTCCATCGGCAAGCCGCTCAGTGCTCAATGCGACTTGAATTGTATGACCATCCTTATGCCGCATCGGCCAATTCTTGCGTATATAGCGCTCTTCACTTAACTGCTCAAAGTGTGATGCAAGTGAAGGCCTTGCCTCTTCAGCGATTAATTCAGCGATCTCTAAATTTTCTAAGTCTATATTGGCGTAGCCAAGCAACTCACAGGCGGATGGATTTGCGTAAATAAATCTCTTATCGCGACTTGCAATCCAAATCGCATCACCGGCCTCTTCGAGCACCAGCCTCAAGTCTTCATCAACACGACGTCGCTCGGTGATATCGGTCAAGGTACCCACCAAACGTAAGGGGTTTCCGTACTGGTCGCGGGCCACGGCGCGCCCCTTCGCTAACAACCAACGCGGAGCATCAACATCTTCTTGCATACTCGATGCGAGGCGAAACTCGAACTCCAACTTCGAGGTCTTTCCCGCAAGATGCTGATTCACCGCGGTCATCGCAATAGATAAATCTTCTTGATACACATTACGTAAAAAGAATTCAAAATCTTCGGTATGGTCTTGTGCTTGAGTATGCGTAATCAAAAAATAGTTGGGGCTGCGATAGACCTTGTTATTGATGACATCCCAATCCCATATCGCATCACAGCTGGCATCGATTGCTAACTGCAAGCGCTCTTCGTTTTGTTTGAGTCGCAATTCGATGTTTTTACGCTCGGTGATGTCTTGCACAGTTCCATACAACTTGACGATATTTCCTGCTTCATCATACATCGCTTGTCCACGTGCCAAGATCCAGCTAGCACTTCCATCTGGACGAATTAACTGCGCGTCACAAGCATATTTAGTTCCATCGAGTAAGCACCTTTGCACCGCCGCATTCAAATTGGTCCAGGCTTCAGCGGTAAAAATGGACTGCATGGCGACAAAATTTAAAGGAGAGCCAGCAGGATCTAGACCGAAGATCAGGAAGATTTGCTCTGACCAACTTTGTTGATCAGTCAAAATGTCCCATTCCCAATTGCCAATACCCGCAATTTGCTGTGCCTCTTTCAATTTTTCTTCGCTTTGCTGCAGTAACAGAATATTGCGATTCGTCCCAGTCACGTCTCGTGCAATCCCAAATAAGCCGCATGGCTTACCTTCGTCATCAAAAAGCATACCCTTGGTCACTGAGAAGGTAAGACTTTTTCCATCTTCCATGTGTAAGGCTTCTTCATGGGTTCTGGTCACACCGCCGGCCACGACTTCAGCATCGCGCTGCGCTAACATTTGGGCTGATTCAAGCGGTAAGAGATCAAAATCAGTATGCCGTAATACTTCAGATTCGGCGCCCCCTAGGTAATTACAGGCAGCCTGATTGACTAAGACATAGCGCCCTTTGAGATCTTTCACGAAAATCGCGTCTGAGGTTCCAGAAACTACAGAATCGAGTAACTTGCGTTGAATTTCATCTTTCAACAGTGAACGACGCAATACCTCACTAAGCAAGATTACAGTGCCGGAAATCATCAAAAATGAAATCACTTGCACGGCATCGTATGGGTTGGATAAGTCAAAACTATTTCCGGTGAGTCGCATCAGAAAGAAAACGCCTAGTAAAGAACTGATACAAGCGACAAAGGCGGGCCCGAATCCACCAAGCATCGCGCTTAATACCACCGGAAAAACAAACACAATCAGCATCGGTTGTCCGTATATGCCGACAATAAAATTGTGATGCAAGGCCAAGGTGGTCAAGGTCATCACTAGGCCTAAACCATAGAACAGCCAACTCGAATGATGGAGACGTCGCGCACCTTCACTGAGCGTCGACAAAAGATCAGTATGCTTTAAGGACGCTTTGTCGGGAACGGCGTGAAGCGCCAAAAAGAATAAGGTCGCGGTCACCGCAACAAAGAAAAAACCTTTTAACGTCGACAAAAGTACCATCGACTCAAGGTCAAAGAAGAGAGCTAATAAACGATCAGAAAAAAAGATCCATGCCAGTGCGCTCACCACGTAAGTCAGTGTCGATAACAGTATAAAACGACCTCGTGCTCGTCCCTGCATTATGGTCTCACTTTTTTTGCCGCACGTTTTAAGTACGAAAATATTCGATACCCTGCACTACAAGATTGAACTCAACTCAATAGAGTCTTAAGGCATCTTAAGTAATTAGTTAACTCTAAGCAATTACACATTTCTATTTCTTCTCGAAAAATACGTTTTTTGCTTGTTTCTCCACTTTTCCCGTTACGCGATTAGTGGTTTTTCTTACACTACATATATACTCTTGGAAGCGAAAGGGAATCACTATGTCTATCACTACAAAGAAATTCAAGAAATCAATTCGTCTCGCTACAGCGGTTACCCCCGCCGCGGCAAAAGATGCCGTCAGTGAAACCGCTAGTCTATTAAAACAGAGCGGTTCATTAAATTCATTTTATATGTTGAGTGCGGTGATCTCTCTGTCACTCGCAATTTTGTGCGCCTTGGGCGTATTGGCGTTTCACTATCCACAATATTTGACTACGCCTGAATTAAGGAAAGTCTATTCGGTAGATACGATACGTCATATTTTGTTCACTGCAATGGTGATTGCCGGAACCTTGAGCTTGGTCAACCTCATTCTAGGTCGCCACCGTGGTGTCCATAGTATTGCTGCCATTTTGATAGCACTATGCTGGTTTGGTGGCGGATCACACGTGCCCGTTAACGATTTTCCTGATCATACGCCCTATATCGGTCTCGATTGGTTCATTCTTGATTTACTAGGCTCGACTTTGATTTTTGTCGCCATTGAAAAGCTGTTCCCGCTGTATAAAGGCCAGACACTGTTTCGCCATGAATGGCAAACGGATTTGATTCATTTCGCCGTGAATCATTTTATCGTTGGTCTGATTTTATTGACCGTGAACTTTCTGATTCACCGCCTATTTGGTTGGTTGGCCAGCGACACCGTGCAAAACGCAGTACAAAATATTTGGTTTTTACCACAGCTATTGTTATGTATTTTGGTTGCTGACTTAACCCAGTACTGGGCGCATCGTGCCTATCACGAAATACCATTTTTATGGCGCTTTCACGCCGTCCATCATTCCACCAAAACCATGGATTGGCTGGCAGGTTCGCGTCAACATATGTTGGAATTAGTTGCCACCCGCGTTCTGGTTTTAGGTGCTTTGTTCGTCATGGGCTTTTGCAAACAAGTGATGGATGTTTATATTCTTGTAGTTGGTTTCCAAGCGGTGTTCAACCATGCCAATGTGCATATGAATTGGGGACCACTGAAATACATCATCGTTACTCCTGACTTCCATCACTGGCATCATTCTTCCGATGATGCGGCGATCGATAAAAACTACGCGGCACACTTCGCGTTTCTCGACTATTTGTTCGGCACCGCTGTGCGTGGACAAGATGGTTTCCCCGAAAAATATGGTGTGCAAGGCGATTACATGCCCGATGGCTTTGTGAAACAGCAAATGTTTCCTTTCCAAAAATTGGAAACGGATTAATGGTATCTAGGTAGTTCATAGCATGAATCAAACCGCCATCTCACATTTACCACAATTACTGCGCTCAATGCAGGCGCAATTGGAAGATGGCGTCTATGTCTATGTTTGCCTACCGCATGACAGTGACCTCAGCCATGTATCTTATCTGGCAATGTTTCGCGAACACGAAGGCATCACGCTGATCATGCCTGAACAAACAGCGATAGCACTTGGTTTTGATATCTTATTTCGCTGCGCATGGATCAGTTTATCAGTGCACTCCGATCTTGAAGCCGTCGGTTTCACTGCTGCCTTTTCATCTGCCTTAGGCGCAAAGGGCATCAGTTGCAATGTCGTAGCAGCCGCTTATCATGACCATGTATTTGTGCCCTACGAAAAAGCACAGCAAGCAATGGATTGTCTACAATCGCTCTCTAACCAAGCTCTCGACTTATGATCACAATACGCGCTGCCACTACTGACGACGCGCAAAAGATCAGCGACTTGATTCGCATTCTTGCTCCTTACTGCACTTTAGAGCCTGATGGAACAGGTGCTGAACAATTTTTTGCCTCGATATCTCGCGAGGCAATTGAGGGTTATATCCTCTCTCCCCATTTTGCCTATTTCGTCGCCGTTCGAGATGAACAAGTGATTGGCGTCGCCGCCTTGCGCGATATCAGTCACGTTTACCATCTATTTATTGCGCCTCAATTTCATGGACTAGGTTATGCCCGTGTGCTATGGAATCACTTGCGCCAACACGCACAGCAATTAGGACCTGTAACGCGACTGACGGTCAATTCTTCGAGCTACGCGGAAAAAATGTATCGTCATTTTGGTTTTGAACCGACAGCAGAAAAACAAATCATGCACGGCCTCGCCTTTATTCCTATGCAAATCTTACTGACTGAACTTACTGACTGAGCTTAGTGGCTGAACTTAGTGACTAAAATTTTGCAAAAAGTACAAATTCGCGTTCGAAGCAATCATCAAATCCTCAATTCGAGCCCCCAAATTCACGATTCATGCCCTCAGCGCGCGCAAACACACTGCCTTCGTGCATGATATACACTCATCAAATGTTATCGTGAAAGTCCGCAATATGAGAAAGATGTGGGGAATCTATAGTTTGGCTTGGATCGTGTATGCGATCTTGATCGCTATCGTGGTGCAATTCGACGAATTACATCAAGGTACCTTCAAAGTAAGTGCAGCGATTACGACGGTATTGAGCACTTTACCGCAAACTTTTATTCTCGCCTTGGTCTGGCCCCTAAGTGCGGTATTAGTGAAAGCCAAAATTAGTACTACACGCCTCGTTACTATTCACTTTGCCTGTGCTTTCGGCTTTGCCACTTTATGGTATTTTTTTAGTATTGCGATGTATATGCTATTCGTCGGACATCCGACTAACCGCAGCATTTCTTGGTATATCTGGCCCTTCCTCTACAGCATGATGATGTATGGCGTCATCGCTTCGATTTTTCACGGCATTCGAGCTAGCGAAGCGCGTAGAGCCCAAGATTTAGCGTTCAGTCACGCGCAGAAATTATTGGTGAGTGCAGAGCTCAATGCCTTGCGCAATAAGCTCAATCCGCATTTTCTATTCAATACCTTAAATTCCATCATCGCTTTAGTGCGTAAAGACGCAATTGCCGCGGAAGCGGCGCTATTTCGTTTTTCCGACATGCTGCGCTACATTTTGAAGAGCGAGAAGAATGGCGATGATAGAGTCACCGTTGATGAAGAACTCGATTTCGTACGCGACTATCTAAATCTCGAATCGCTACGTTTAGGGAATCGTCTGCAAGTGGAATGGGATATAGACCCGTTGACAACAGCATTAAGCATACCCGCTTTATGCATACAGCCACTGGTTGAAAACAGCATTAAACACGCTTTCAACCCACGCAGCCAACCTGGTATTTTGCGGATCAAAACAGAAATGGTGCATGCGGAAAATCGCTTGCGCGTAGTCATCAGCGATGATGGTCCTGGTGCCGACTTAAGTAAGATCACCGATGCCAGTGGCATGGGTGTACGCACCATAGAACGTCGCCTACATTTGGAGTATGGCGAGGCTGCGAAATTTATCATTGACACTGCGCCGGGCGCTGGCTTTTCGATCACACTTGGCATACCCTATCAATAATCTTTCTCTTCCCATGACCACTAAAACTGCCTTTATTGCCGAAGACGAGCCGCTTGCAAGAGAAGCGCTACGCGATTCTGTGCACACCCGTGCTGAACTCAAATTGATTGGTGAAGCCGATAATGGCCGCAGTGCGCTAGAACAAATTAATCAGCTTCGACCCGACGTTGTCTTCATGGATATTCAAATGCCCGAAATGACAGGTTTAGAAGTCATCAAGCGCCTCGATTATCAACCGCAAATTATCTTTACTACCGCCTACGATCAATATGCAGTCAGCGCCTTTGAATTGAATGCCTTAGATTATCTACTCAAGCCATTTTCACGCGGTCGCTTCGATGCTGCGGTGGATAGGCTAATCGAAGAAACCAGTAAAGATTTACAACAGACTTCACGCGTTGAACATTACAGCCAAGCGCTTGAGCAAGCTAGCTCCGCACTACCAGCGCGCCTAGATCGTATCCTTGTTAGAGATCGAGGCCATATTTTTCCTGTGATCACGCAACAAATCGCCTATCTAAAATCCGACGCCAAATACACGGCGATCTACGTTGATGGCAAAACCTACTTAGTACGTTTAGGCATTTCGGAATTAGCAGAAAGATTAGATCCTACGCGTTTCGTTCGCATTCATCGCTCAGTTTTAGTCAATCTAGATTTCGTTGAATCGATGAAGACCGATGAACAATCACAGTTACAGCTTCACATGCGCGACGGCAGCGTATTGGTTGCCAATCGCGATGCCTCCAAGATGCTGCGCGATATGGCGATCTAAGCCTTGAATACAACTTGTTGCGAACAAAGGCCGAGCGTTACAATCGCAATTGAATTCTTTCTTCTAATTCAACTGCCATGGTACAAGAACCCGCTCCGCCTGATAGCCTAGTCGATCACGAGGCTTTACCTGCTGCCGCCGAACTGACTATTTGGTTGCAACAAGCAGGTTTTTCTTTTGAACAAAGTACCGCGAATCTATTCACTCGCTTGTATCAAGAGTTGCGACGTTTAGCCCGCAGTCGCTTGTGGCATGAGTCATCGGATCACACCCTATCCGCCACCGCACTCACCCACGAAGCTTACCTCAGACTGGCTGCACAACAACAAACTCAATGGAAAAATCGTAGTCATTTTCTCGCTATGGCTGCGACCATGATGCGTCGTATCTTGATCGATCATGCATTAGCAAAACAAACTGACAAACGCGCGGCAGAGTTGGTCACCCTCTCGGCGGCGGAGTTAATGCCCTCAGGTCAAGCGGAGGTGCTAGATGTGCTCGATTTACATCGCGCCTTATGTGATTTCGAACAGCAAGACGCTCGCGCTGCTCGTATTGTGGAATTACGTTTCTTTGGCGGCCTTGAGCTCGAAGAAATCGCAGAAGCGCTCGATGTTTCACTCGCTACGGTAAAACGCGATTGGACGCTTGCACGCGCTTGGATGCGTGCAAGACTAAATTAATGTTGTAACTGCTGCCAACGCGCCATCTGTAGCGGCGGTAAGACTTGAATTTGCTGGGCGTGTTGATACGCTGCCTGCGCCAATTGCCTATCTTGTAAAGCCTGTACCTGCGGCTCAAATTTACTTGCTACCGCGAACCAGCGTGCTCGCAACAACCATGCCGCTTGATCACTGCTCTCCGGCTCAAGTGCTGCCAAGACCGCTTTGCTGGTCTGCAATAAGGGCAGCGCAGTTTTAGCATTGAGTAAATTCGCTAATTCTAGTTGTAGCCACGCCAACCGTCGCTTCTCTTTCTCTGTTTTTGCTAACGGGGTGAACTCTGCAATCACCATTTGCAAACGCTGTACCGCTTCACTAATTCGACCAGCTTCGCCAATAGCCACAGCGGTGAACACGGCGCCAGCAGCGCGCCGTGCTCGCCATGCGCTGTTATCGGGCTCCATTTTGACTAACTTTTCGTAAGATGCCCAAGAAAGATCACAGTATGTAAAGTCCGCTGCACGTTGCAATACAAGCGCCGAGTTGCAAGCCAGATTGGCTTCATTAGCAAGTGCCGACAAATGCGCGATGTTCTGGGGTTTTAATTCAGTTGCATGTCGTAGTGCTTCCACGGCCTTGACACTGGCTGCCGCAGACTTCTCAAACTCCCCCGCATCCGACGCTTGGTAAGCTTCTGCACCATAACTCACACCTAACTGATGATGACTGGCCGAATCTTGAGGTTTGATTGCCACGAGTTCTGTAAACCGTTGCTGCGCAGCGCGTATTTCTGTCCCTGCTTGTGGTCGAGTTTGGCTTTCACTTCCTAACAATTGCCCACGGTTTAAATGCGTAGACGCTAGCGCATGTAAAACATGTTCGTTTTTAGGAAAGCGTTGATTTGCTTGCTCCAAAATAGTCAACCGTTGCTGCTGCGCTGCTAAGGCTTCCGCGACCTTTCCTTTGCTACGAGCGACATTTGCAACCGCGCGCCAAGCCTCACCCCAAGCTACGGCAAAACTAGCGACTTTATTCTGGCTACTTGCACAGCGTTCAAACCAATAAATCGCCCGCTTCGCACTAGCGAGACCAGCGTCGTTTTGTTGTAAAGACCGATTTTGGTTATCGACTTGCATCTCTGCCATACGCACCCACGCATGCGCAAGATCCTCTTGAAGCGCGGGATCGGCGTCGGCTGCACTGGCGAGTTTTTCGAGGTCATCGATGAGATCTTGCGTCATCTTTGCACGAATATCGATGCCACCAGGCAGATTTTCGATTTGATTACCGACACGATATAACACTCCGCGAGTAATGCTTTTTAGGCGATCCAAATTTTCGTGCGCCTGCAAACTCGCTTGTTGCGCGCGCTGTGCTTGCAGTATGGCCAGTGCCGTTGCGCCTAAGATGAGCAATAAGGAAAGCGCGCTCATCGCTGTGGCGACGCGATGACGACTTATCCATTTAGACATCACATACCAAGTCGACAGCGGCCTCGCACTAACAGGATAGCCCGCTAAATAGGCGCGGATATCGGCAGCAAAAGCGTCAACACTGGCATAACGTTCTTCTGGATCTTTCCGCAAGGCCTTGAGTACGATGTTGTCGATATCGCCTTGCAAGGTGTTGGCTGCTATTGCTAAGTCTGGATTTTCAGGCGACATTGATTTGATCGTACTGGGCGCATCCGGCACTTCGTTCAATACGGCCTGCGCTGCCTCAGCAGGTGTGGTGGCGTTACGCCCATAAGGTTTTTGTCCGGTTAACAAGCCGTATAGCAGTACACCCAAAGAATAGATATCGGTGGCGGTGGTGACAGGTTCGCCACGTACTTGCTCAGGACTTGAATACGCCGGTGTCAACACACGCTGTTCCATCACGGTGAGATTTGCATCCTTAGCTTGCATAGGATCAAGTGCTTTAGCGATGCCAAAATCCAATAACTTCACTTGCTTGTCTTTATCGACCATCACATTACTCGGTTTCAAATCGCGATGAATCAACAGACGCGCATGGGCGTGGGCAACGGCTTGTAGCAGTTGTAAGAACAGCTCGAGGCGTTCGCGTAAAGTCAAATTTGCGCAGACTCGATCGATACTTTGCCCCTCGACCAGTTCCATGACGAAATAAGGCGCACCATTAACACTGAGACCGGCATCTAACAAGCGTGCAATATGCGGATGATTTAGGCGCGCCAAAGCTTGCTGTTCACTGGCAAAACGCCGCACGATGTCATCACCATCGCGTCCTGCACGCAAAACTTTAACCGCCGCCATCCCTTGAAAGCGACCATCAATACGGTGCGCCTTATATACTTCTCCCATCCCACCTAGGCCTATACTTTCTTGTAATTCCCAAGCCCCAAGACGGGTCCCGCGTAGATCTTGATTCAGATTCGCTGTGGGCAGAATTTCATCTGCATTCACAGCTTGACGTAGACGCTGAGTAAAGGCACCGGTCTCGTCCTCGGTAGCATAACGCAACAAACTTTCAAGCTGCGCCAACATCTCTGGTGTAAGAGTATATTCCGCAAGCTTTTGTGCTCGTTCATTAAGCGGCAACCCGACCACTTGTTCGAAAATCTGTTTTACCACGTCCCACTGCTGTGGACTCAAGGTGATCCAAGATGTATTCATCGCTTAGATTTAATTATTTGAGTTTGCTGTCAGTCCAGATTGCTCATTCAACTGCTACAAACTTGTTTCATTAGGAGTTTAAGATTTATCTTACCGCAGCGCCCACACACCAAAATGATCAAATGAACAATAACTCAAACTATTTCTTTAAAAACTGAGCCGTTTTCCATACTTTTCTCGCGTAAGTAATTAAGCCGATCCTGAGCATCACCATCGCGTAATTCTCGGCTCAATCACTTTACTGAATTGAGGAAAACATGAAAACAGATTTATCAAAAAAATACTTACGCAGCATATTCGCCATGTCCTTACTGCTAGGCGTATGGACAAGTTCGCATGCTGGCATCTTAGATATGCTCAAAGGAAGCGATAAACCCATCGTACTTGAGCGCACTAGTGACATGAAAAAAACCATGGCTTTAGCGATTAAGGAAAGCGATCCAGTTTTTAAAGTACGCGGGGATAAAATCACCAAAATTGGTATTAGCGCTTTTCAAGTGAAGTTCATCACCGATTCTAGCCTCTCGCAAACGCGTAAAAATATCGGTAGTGGTAACGAAGTTCGTGCTGCCGTCCAATACAAGCTCGAAGTTCCACCGATCGAAGTTTATCAGCGCATCACCGACCAAATGCGTGCACAACTTGAAACAGAACTGCGCGATCGCGGCTATGAAATCATCGCAGCAGAAAAGTTGATGGAAAATGCAGAATTTGGCCCTAAAATTCGCAACACTCCCTCACTCACCAGCAGCGAAGCCGGGTTTTTCTCGAAGACCGGAGAGATTACCGTACATGCGACTGGAACCGCGGATACTTTCGGCATCATGCAAGGTGCAGCCGAAATGCATTTGGCAGAAAGCTTTGGTAGCGGCACAGCGATGCTCAAAGTGAAACTCGTGGTCAATTTCGCGTCGATGGAAGAAATGGGTTTCACTGACCGCGCCCTTGCCGGAGCCGACGCTGGCATCAAACATAAAGTTGGGCTATCTATAGAAGCAGACTCCGCTTCAAATAGCCCAAGCAATCTCGCGCTTGGCACCCCGCTGGGCTTATGGCCTATGCCGATTCGTAGTCGTATTTTCATGAACAACCCGATTGCGAAGAAAGTCGACAAACTCAATGAAAGCACCAGTGAGGCTGCCATTGGCTTCTTAAAATCATTGGCCGGCGGCACCAGCCAAGGCACGCGTTACTTAGTCACTCCCGCTGACGATTACGAAGCACAAATGTCCGAAGGACTCAAGTTGGTGATGAGCCTTTGTGCTGAAACTCTGCCTTCACTGAAGTAATCCGGTTTCAAATCCTAGCCGGACCGATCGAAGTTGGTACTCTTGCCAGCACGAATTCTGCGATAATCAAGTATCGTTTTTTGTGCTGGCATCTCGCTGCCGACTATCATGTTTACACGCGCTATCTTTCTGACATGCCTTTTGCTGTTGTTGAGTGTTACCACACAAGCCCAAGTACTCACTCAAACCGACCAAGACTTAGGCTATGGTTTTCATTTGCAGGAATCTAAGCAGATCAATGTCGCAGGTCGTTGGCACAGCGATAAGAGTTTTAAATTTCTCTATTTCGGCAAACGCCATGTGTGCCAGTGCACACAGTTCAGCATTTCACCGAATGGAAAATTTGTCGTCTTTCAAGATTCCGCAAACCTGAACATTGCCAGTTTCAACCCGCACAAAAATACCATCACGGTATTAAGCAAACTCCCCAAAGGGAAACTGAACGAAATCGCGTGGGATAAGAAAGACGATAGGAAAGTCGAAATCAGCGTCAACATCCAAGATAAAAGCGGCATTGATAAGCAACCCGAGCTCGTCAAAACACGTCTACGTTTAAAATAATGACGGAGAACTCTCTATGAAAACAATAGGCATGATAGGCGGTATGAGTTGGGAATCAACCATTCCGTACTACCGCATCATCAATCAAACCATCAAGCAAAAACTCGGTGGTTTACATTCAGCAAAAATTGTTTTACTGAGCGTCGACTTCCACGAGATTGAAGCCCTACAACGTGCTGGCGATTGGGAAACCGCAGGCCAATTGTTGGCACAAGCGGCTCACTCACTGGAACTGGCGGGCGCGGACTTCGTCGTACTCTGTACCAATACCATGCACAAAGTCGCGGCTGCGATTGAGAACGCGGTGCAGATTCCTTTATTCCATATTGCTGACCCCACAGCAGATGAAATTAAAACGCAGGGTTTTCAACGTATCGGTCTGTTGGGAACGCGCTTCACCATGGAGCAAGATTTTTACAAACTACGACTACAACAACAGCACGGCCTAGAGGTGGTGGTGCCAACATCCGATGATATGGATATCGTCCATCGCATCATTTATCAAGAACTATGCTTAGGCAAAATCGAAGATGCTTCACGCGTAGAGTATCGTCGTATCATGACCCAACTCATCGAGCAAGGCGCACAAGCGATTATCCTAGGCTGTACTGAAATTTCCTTGTTAGTCGGTGCAAACGACGCCACTGTGCCTTTATTTGACACCACAGGATTGCATGCTGCGAAAGCAGCGGAATTTGCTTTAAACTTTGTTGCGGAAAATGCGTGAGCAGTGCCCGATACTCGTCTTATTACCTGGAATGGATGGCACGGGTGAACTGTTCCATGAAGTGCGCCACTATTTTGATTCAGATATAGAAACCATTGTTATCGACTATCCGCGCAACCAGAAACTCAGCTATCTTGAACTTGAAAATTTGGTTCGAGCGCAATTGCCAGAACAACGCCGTTTTGTGCTTCTAGGTGAATCCTTTTCCGGGCCTATCGCCATTAGTTTGGCAAGTCAAAACTTGACACAGCTGTGCGGCTTAATAATCTGTGCCAGTTTCTGCCGCAATCCTCAACCATTACTGAGCCCTTTTTATTCCTGCATAGACTACATCTCACCACGTCTGATTCCACGTTTAGTTTTGGAACGGATCATGTTCGGCAACCGCGGTTGCCAGCAACAAAGTGAAAATTTCTTTAAAAGTTTGTACAGCGTAAGTCCCGCTGTGATTCAGTATCGTTGCAAGCAAGTATTAAAACTCAACTACGTCGATAAACTAAAATCAATCGCTGTACCGGTGCTATATCTACAAGGCGAACACGATAATTTGGTCACCGCCCGCTATGGCAAAGAATTCACACAGACCATTCAAAATCTTAAAATACATACATTCCCCACTGCTCACATGTTGTTGCAGACCGAACCTGAGAGCGCTGCAAAGGTAATCTCACAGTTTGTGAGAGAATGTTGATACGAATTGTGCTGGATCGTCGCCAAGAAAGGATTTACCTATGTCTTCCCTACGCCAACCCGCCATTTTCTTCGGCCACGGTAGCCCCATGAATGCGCTCGAAGAGAATAACTTCACCCGAGCATGGGCAGAGCTTGGACAGCGCTTTGCAAGGCCCAAAGCCATTTTGATGATTTCTGCGCATTGGATGACGAATCAGGTCGCTGTCACCGCCATGCAACAGCCCCAATCGATACACGATTTTGGCGGTTTTCCACCGGCGCTGTTTGCCATGCAATATCCGGCGGCAGGTAGCCCGGAATTAGCTGCGCGCGTGGCGCAACTTTTGGCACCACTCAGGGTGGTTCAGGATCAAACTTGGGGTCTGGATCATGGTACTTGGTCGGTACTAGCAAAGGTGTATCCGCAAGCGAATGTTCCAGTGGTACAGCTCAGCTTGAACATGAATGAAGCCCCAGCGTTTCACTATGAATTAGGGCGCCAATTATCGGTTATACGTGATGAAGGCGTGATGTTGATGGCCAGCGGCAATGTCGTGCACAATTTGCGTCAGCTCAACCCCAGTGTCCGCGCCTATGATTGGGCCGAGCGTTTCGATAGCTTGATACGCGATACCGTCCTTGCAGGCCAATTCGAACAAATCGTGCAGTTCGACCAACTTGGTATGGATGCACGCCTATCAATTCCAAGCACTGAACATTTTCTACCACTGCTGTATATCTTGGGTGCAAAGCGTGAGGAAGATAAAACCGAAATCTTCTGCAATGAACTCGCCATGGGTTCGATTAGCATGACTTCATACCTCTTTCACTAAGTCATTCTCCCCATAAAAAATGCGGTGAAACTTTCGTTCACACCGCATTTTTTTATTCCGTAGAAGCCTTGGAATTAACGTTTCGCTGGCTCTGGTGGCAATGGCTTACGTGGGAACAATTCATCACGGTTTGCCGTATGGGCGATAAAGCTCGCCATAATCATAGACGCTTGCATCATGTCACCTTTTTGTACTTTGTCGTAGACGTCAATATTGGTGTGATGTGTACGGGTGAAGTAGTCCATAGGTTCTTGGATGAATTGGAAGCCCGGCACACCTACTGCATCAAAGCTCACGTGGTCAGTGCTGCCAGTTTTCTTCATCGTCGATGTCTTCGCTCCCAAATCATGGAAAGGTGCTAACCATGTATCGAAAATCGCTTTTGCAGCAGCATTATTTTCGGCATAGATACCGCGAATCTTACCGCCACCATTATCGAGATTGAAGTAAGCAGAGATTTTGCCGTGTAATGGTTTGTACACCAACGGATTAGTATTACGACGCATGAAAGATGGAATGTCTTTCTCTGCTGGATCATTCGATTCTGCACGTGAAGCCACGTATTTATTGATGAAATGACGTGAGCCTAACAAGCCTTGCTCTTCACCACCCCACAAGGCGATACGAATCGTACGACGTGGTTTGAAGCCTATCGCTTTCAACATACGCACTGCTTCCATTGCCACGGCAACACCGGCAGCGTTATCTGTCGCGCCAGTACCTGCATGCCATGAATCCAAATGACCGCCGAGCATCACGACTTCGTCTTTCTTATCGCTGCCAGGGATTTCCGCAAATACATTGATCGAGTTTGCTGGGTCTTCGTCACCAAAGTTCACCACGCTTTCGACTTCGATCGTCACGTCTTTTTTCTTATCTAACAAACGATAGATGCGATTGTAGTGTTCGGCGCTCATCACGAATGCCGCTGGGCCGGTTTCTTCGCCAGCCTTGTACGAACCACCACCTTGAACAAAAATCGTACCATCATCACCGCGCGATACATTGACAGTGGCGATGACTTTTTCTTCGATCAAGAATGGTAACAACTTCTTGGCAAAGGCTTGACGCTTGGCGAAGGCGGCAGCATCGAATGGAGCGCGAGCTGGGCCAGACTCGAATTCCATGTTAGCGATATCATTCAAATCTTGTTCTGTGTAGCGTTTCGCATCTGGGGTCAAATGCAGAGGCGTTGCGATCGGTGCATCGCGGAACAAAATCACACCGTTTAACTTGCCTTTCCATTTCGCCAAATCTTCGTCGCTTTCTAACTTCGCGTAGACCGCCTTGCCGCGTTTAACGCCGTCGGTGCCTGGTGTCCAAGATTTAGGAATGGCGACTAACTCCAGATTGCCTGGAGCTACCATGCGCATGCTGGCTTTTTCTAAGGTCCAGCTACGGCCGAATGGTGCGATACTTTCAACTTGCGCGTTTTGCAAACCCCAATCGCTCAATTGTTTTTGCGTCCAATCACCCGCTTTTTTCAGAGCTGGGGAACCGGTTAAACGTGGGCCAATTTCGTCTGTCAAGACACTCAAAGTTTCCATTACTTTGGAGCGGCTTGTACCTTCATCACGAATTTTATTAATTAAGGCCAGATCGACTTTCTCATCGGCTGCCATCGCCGGTAATGTTGCTCCTGCAAGCAGCGAGCACACCAGTAAACTGATTAAGCGCATATTATTTTCCCTTTTTTTAAGTGCCGGAAGTTTTACCTTGAAAGCTTGGATCGATCTTGTCTCCATCAAGCGAAGATCTAACACCGCTTTCATTATTTCTTTTTTGTTCACGTATTTTTACATCAAAGCCTGTGCTGAACGGGGCTTCGATTGCATCTTAGGGGATTTGGTTCCCTAGACACCAGAGAAAATTGTAGCGACTTGTATCACCAAAACAAAAAACCCCAGTCCAAGGAGTGGATCTGGGGCAAGGGGTACATGGTTTTGTATCTGGCGCTTAGAAACTGAAGTTCGCAGATACACGTACAGCGCGTGGAGAGCCCGGCGTGATATTGTTATTACTATTGGCTGAGGCGTAGTACGCTTTGTCAGCTAGGTTTTCAATATTCAATTGCAGGCGCACTTGTTTATTGAGTTGGTAAAACGCCGCCGCATCGACCCGTGTGAAAGCCGGTAAAACTACAGTGTTATCAGTCGATGGATAGATCTCATCGCGGTATACAAGGCCAAGGCCAAAACCCCAAGTGCTATTCAAATCATAGCGATTCCACAATGAAGCACTATGCTTAGGGACTTGCGCCAAATTTGCGCCCGCCAATACCGTGGCAGATTGCGTCTTAGTGATCTTGGCATCTTGGTAAGCGTAGCCGCCCGTGATGCTCCATTCTGGCGTGATCTTACCTGTCGCAGAAAGCTCAACACCTTTTGATCGTTGGCCATCAACCAGAATCGTCTTGGTAGAGTCAGTCGGATCTGCGATCGCCACATTGCTACGATCGAGTTGATACACGGCTGCGCTCAAACTCAAATCCTTGGTAGCGTCCCATTTGGCGCCAATTTCCATGTTTTTAAATTTTTCAGGATCAAATGCCTTGTTGGTAGCTGTCAACGAAGACAGCTGATCACCTGCTCGCGGCACATAGGCAATGCTATAGCTGGCGTAGATCGACACATCGGTGATCGGCTTGAACACTAAACCAAATCGCGGTGATACTGGGGTATCCGTCACATTGATTTTGTCATTGGTACGACGATTTAAGAAATCGACGGCAAAGCGATCACGACGCAAGCCGATGATGGTTTGCCATTGTGCATTCCATTCAATTTGATCTTGCACGTAAATACCGCTGGTATCGACCACGCCGTAGTTATTCGCATCGGTAGCACTTTGACGGAACACCACTTGATTGGTGTAGGGGTTAGTCAATGGCACTGTGATGGAAGTCGCATTGATGCCCACACCTGTAAAGTACCCGGTGTTTCGGAAGTTGTCGGTTTTCTGCTGACCTAATTCGATACCCGCCAAAAATTTATGTTTAATACTGCCGGTGCTGACATCAAACACAAAGTCGGTTTGATTGAAGAAATTAGTGCGTTGTGTCGCATTGTTATACGCACTTAAAGCAACTGACTGGCCATTACTTGAGACCGCGCCGGAGAAAATGTTTTGATAAAACTTATCGTATTCGGCATAGCGTGTACGATTACGCAGGCTCATGCCGTTACCCAGATCGTGATCGATATAAGCGGTCAAGGCATCCACACGCGACCACGTTGGACTCATCTCTGCATTGCCAAAAAAGGTCGATGCATCAACATTCAAAGGCTTGCCTTTGTAGGAAGGAATACCTCGGTCTGCAGTACGATCATCGCGCACGTGTTCATAGCCTAAGACCACACTAGTATTCTCACCTGCACGAATCGCCAGAGTCGGGTTGACACCAGAACGATTCAAACTATAGCCAGTGCGATAGCTTTCAGAATCTTCAAACATGCCAGTAACACGAAAGGCAAAGTTTTGATCCAAGGCGCGACCGAGATCGACCGTGGCACGGCGACTATTCCAAGAACCGAAAGTCACAGAAGCTTCGCTGACTGGGGTCCATTGTGCTTGCTTAGTCACGCGATTAATCACACCGCCTGATCCGCCTCGTCCGAAAATCATGGCATTGGAACCTTTCAAGGCTTCAACGCTCTCGATATTGTAAAAATCACGATAGTACTGAACGTCGTCGCGTATCCCATCAACAAAGAAATCACCGGTCGAGCTATTGCCTCGGAAAACCGCCGTATCACGATTGCCTTCGCCCTGCGCGGTGACAACACCAGGTACATAGCGAATCACATCGGCCATGCTTTGCATCGCTTGATCACGAATCAACTCTTGCGTAACCACAGTGATCGCTTGCGGCGTATCACGTAGCAAAGTATCGGTCTTGGTTGCTGTACTCGTTTGCTTAACTAAATACTTTTGTTCTTTATCGCTGGTCACCTGCACCTCTGGCAATTTGGTCTCTTGCTTCTCAAGCGTTTGCGATTGCGCATGCGCTGCTTGAAAGCTCATCGCAATCATGAAAGGCAAAGTACGTAACACTAAGTTTGTCGGTTTTTTCATCGTATTCTCACTTAATAATTCACATTCTGGTTGGCAGCACACTACCGTTCAACATGAATGAGATTATAAATGAGAATTATTCGCATTTGCAAATAGATTTATCATTTTCTTGCTTTTAGTCAAATAAATCTAAAGCTGCGAGGTAAATGCTGCAAACAATAAGACCGCTTTGCCAATGTGCTACTTTACTTAGAGAGGCGACGAAGCACCTCATTTGCTTCCGGAGTGCCAAATTTTGCGGCCGCTGCTTGGGCGTTGCGTCCAGTCTTATCCTGATAAGTAGTACTTGCTCCATTCTTTACCAAGGCCTCTAGAATTGGCGTATGCGGATTAATTTCGGCAGCAATAATTAAAGGCGTTTTGTCTTTACTTCCTACCACTGCATCGATTTGTGCTCCAAGGCGTACCAGTTCGTCGATCACAGCAGGAGTCTGACTGTAGCCGGCCGCTGCACTTAACGGGGTGCCAGAGAAGATCACATCACGCTCATTCACGTCAGCGCCACGCGCAACTAGCGCAGAAATGATGGCGGGATCTTTCGTCGTAGTCGCGGCCCACATCAAAACGGGACCGTTCTTATTTCCGAGTTTGAGCGCTTCTTGTGGGACGTCTTTCACATCCGCGAGAGTGGCCGTTTCCCAAAAAGCCTGTTGGCTGTATTTTTTATGTGGATTGCTGATTTTTAAATACGCAACAAATGCGATTGTAAGAGCCAATAGCAGAACAAGAGCGGTACTGGGTTTCTTCATGCCACCTCACATCTTCAAAAATAAATTGCGATAGGCAAAGCCACTCTCGCTTGTCGCTTCAAATCAGCACGTGCGAACTTGAATGAATCACGCCATCGATCTTGCTCCTAATGAGATCTTCTCATCATGATGGTAGAAAATGTGGCGGTAATCGCATTATGCCACCTCCTTCTGAATTGCAAGGTTTCAAAAGCAAGTTACTTTCATCGCGAATAAGCCCGAATATGCACACCATTCCATTTACAGTGCAAAGAGTTCAAACTTTATTTTTTATCAAAAGAAGCAGTAATTTAGCCACACGTAAAACACGGTTGACGAAAAAAGCGTAAAATCGTTTCACTATGAAAACTTATTTTAGACTTCTATTCGCGCTCTTTATGAGCATTGCCACTGTAAGTTCAGCTTGGGCCGAAATGCGCATGAGTATGGTCGTCGTCAGTACCAAACAAGTGCCCGAGCTCAAAAAGAGTCAGCGTGCTTTAGAACAAGTCCTTTTCAAGAGCAACGCTGCCAGTACGCTTCATATCGGCACCTCATGGCATGCCATTCACTATCTCATTACCGGCAAAACATCGAGCCCCGTGCCCGGTGCTGGCGAAGTCATTTTCGGTGGCACGGAGATTGGAAATGATCTCGGCTTCGGACCCGCGCATCTTTTTACAGCCGAAGAAGTTAAAACCATCTCTGAAGCGCTACAAGCGTTCCCGCTCAAGACTTTTACCAGCCGTTACGATGTTAAACAAATGCAAGCCAGTAAAATTTATCCTGAGAACTGGCTGAAAGAAGGTGATGTCGGTCGTGCGAAACTGCTCGATTATTACCAACAAATTCTGAATTTTTACGCTAACGCCGCGAAGAACAATCAAGCGATCGTGTTCGTGGTTCATCAAAAATAGCGAATTAAAATGAGCGAGGGTGAATAAATTTATCCCTCGCGCTACCAATCAGCCTTATTTCGCTCGCCACACCATTCTTTGCATACCGCTCCAGCTACGTCCTGGCTCCAGAGCAACTGGGCGCATAATTGTCGCTGCTTCCACACACACCATGCGGAGATAGCCATCAACTTCAAGGTCAGGAATTTGAGCACCCTTTTCTGCGCCTGGATTCCACACCACGGCATCTTGAAAGCCGGTCTGCGACACCATGACTGATTGATGTGCTTGTTCAATCACCACCGCTTGGGTCACATTGGCATATATGCGATCGAGCTCACCCACCACCCGCAGCACCTCTTCTTCCTGGCGGCAAGCGTTTTGGCCAGTCACGGTATCTCGATAGCTTAAACCACCCAAGCCATATAGCTCAGTTTGGGTAAGGTCTTCGAGCTTGAAGTAAGTATGCAAGGCGGTCGTGAATTGAAATACTGTATCGCCTGTATTTGTCACACTAAAGTCTAATTGCAAAGTATCACCAGCCAGCGTCACTGTGTATTCAGCACGAAATACATGCGGCCATAACATCAGACGTGCGATGTTTTCCTGCAGCTCGAATACAGCTTGCCCAGCGCCCTGTGCGGTTTGACCTGCGTTCAGTAATTTCCATTGTGCCGTGCGAGCAAAACCATGTTTGGGTAACACGCCCATCCCAGAAAACTGAGGGAACACTAGGGGTACGCCGCCACGTATCGCAGCTCCTTCGGCGAATTCGGAGGTCGCACTCAAAAATAACTGCTCAGGTCCTCCCGCCGGAATCCAAGAACACAAATGGGCGCCGTGGCTGACTAATTCGGCACGTGCGCCGTCGACTGAACTGATCGTAATTCTTTCCATGAAACGAAAATCCCTAGCACTAAAAATGAAAAATACACGGCATCGCTTATGCACAAACAGGCTCAAAAAAGCAATCTATCGACATTTTAAGGCCTCGCCACCGCAATTTTGACCTTTGACACCGCGATTTTTGCATTCTGTCGCTAAGGCACTGCAATTGCCAAGCGCTTACCGTAGACTTCACACTTAAGAAATCCAACACAACGGGATTCCAACTTTTTTCAGGGGGACGGACATGTTTAAACGTTTAGCAATGACATCAGCAGTGTTAGTAGCACTGGGTGTAGCAGCCAGCGGCTGCGAAATCAGTATCAACGATAACGGTATCAAAGGTAGCGGCAAAATCATTAGCGAGAAACGTGATGCAACGAATTTCGACGCAATCAATAACAATTCTCCCTTCAATATTCTCTTGATTGCCGATGGCAAAAACAGTGTCGAAGTAGAAGGCGATGACAACTTCGTGCGCGAAGTGGAAACAACCGTCGAAAATGGCACCCTTATTATTCGCAACAAACGTCGCGGTAGTGTTCATTTTTCGTGGGGCCATAACCCTACCACTATCAAAATTCACCTATCCAATTTAAACAAGATTACTAACTCTGGTAGTGGTGATATCGAGCTACGCCAACTGCATAGCGACAAATTGGAAATTTTGAGTGAAGGCCCCGGTGACCTACAGGCAAGTGGCACCGCCAACGAACTCAATTTCCGTGCGACAGGCAGTGGCGACGTCAATCTTCGTCAATTGGTGGTGAAAAAAGTCGCGTTGGAAATGACTGGCCCAGGTGATACCGAGTTGGGTGAAATTGCACAAAGTTTTACTGCCCGCCTGAGCGGAAGTGGTGATTTGAATGTCGCCAAGTTGCAGAGCGAACATACGAATTTGTCGATCAACGGGCCGGGCAGCATTAATTTGCGCGGTGTCACCAAGAATTTGGAAGTCGAGATGTCTGGTTCTGGTGACTTGTCGGTGGATGAAATTCAGGCAGACATGACTGACATCACCATGTCCGGGCCAGGCGAAGCCACTTTAGCTGGCGAAACTAAACAATTGAAGTTAAAAGTCAGTGGCTCGGGGAACGTTGATGCTAGCCGTCTCAGAGTAGGCAATGCCGATATACGCAATTCCGGTCCTGGCGATTTGAATTTCAAAGTATTGAAAGGCAACATCACTCTTGATATGAGTGGTTCAGGCGACTTTGAAGCAGATTTGGCAGATGCCGACAAAATCGATATTACTGCGGATGGTCCAGGAAGCGTCACCTTGCGTGGCAGTGGTAAAAAACTGAATGCCACCTTAAACGGTTCTGGCGACTTGCATGCCTCGAGTCTCTTGCTTGAACTCGCATCTGTCAAAGTCAATGGACCAGGCGAAGCCACTGTCAATGTTAAGGCTGCCAATGCCGCTGCCGCAGAACAAAGTTCGATCAAAAATGGAGCACGCACTGTAACGATCGATAGAAATGGCGTGGTGAAGCAATAATTCGCTTACCCTCCAACAAAAACGCCAGCCCTTAACATCGGCTGGCGTTTTTTCTGATGACATCCACTCATCAATCTTTGAGGCCAAGCGCTGCTCGAATTTTTGCTTCGATTTCGGTTTGATCCTGGGTCTTAAAGCCCTTATGCATGTAGACCAATTTTCCATCGCGTCCAATCAAATAACTACTGGGCATACCTTTCACTTGATATTGATTTGGTACCTTACCTTCAGCATCAAAAGCTAAACTAAATTGGGTAGGATTTTTACTCAAAAATTTTTGCGCGTCCTCTTTCTCTTTGTCGACGTTAATTGCGATAATCCGTAAGCCTGCAGAACCATATTTCTTCTGCAGATCATTCATAAATGGAAATGACTGTTTGCACGGGCCACACCAGGAAGCCCAAAAGTCGACATACACGACTTTGCCCGCCTGTTCACGTAAGCTGACCTTACCATTTTGCCCTGGCAATTCAAAATCGAGTTGGCTAGGTTCTTGCGCATAGGCCTGATAACTCAGCGAGGACAACAGAGAAATCGCTACAATCTTGATGATGGCTTTCATACCAGAAGCTCCTTTGAACATCGCTAAACTAAGGAATATCCTAGCATGAAAGCGTCTTGGAACACTGTGCCTTACAATTTGAAACAATCTGCTCAGTAACTCCGATGAACCCGAAAATGATGTTTTAACACAAGACGCGAAGTCGCCACCAGGGTGTTTAATCCTAAGAGCAAAGGCGTCAGAGAAAACTGTGGTAACAACCAAATCTGTCCTTTCGGAGGCTGCACTTGGGTGCAAGCTGTAATCACAGGGTGCACCCACTCGGCCTCAGGTGTTACGTCGAGCAATACATCGCCATCCGAGTTGGTATGGAAATAAATCTCACCGCCATGCAAGAGACGTAGACATATACCCTGCCCAGAAGTTGGCTGGCTGCCGAGATGTTTTTGTAGTTCCTGATTATTGAGCTCCATCCAGCCTTCAAGCTCGGTGATATTATCGAAAGGAAGCCACGGATATTCAAGTGGCTCTTGGATCTCTTCAGAACTATCACTAGGATTTGCTAGATTTTTCATCAACGTATCTGCTTTACTTGCCAAGCTTGTTTTTGCATCAGCTCGAGAATACTGTTTTCCCCCGCGAGATGGCCCGCGCCGAGTACAACAAACAATTTTTTACCTTCGGCTGCCATTTTGGTGATCTTGTCGAGTATGACTTGATTGCGATCATCCATCAAACGCTTCATTAGCATCTGCGAACCAGCATCACGATTTCCTGCTTCGCGCAAAATTTTACCCAAGGCTACTGCATCCGCCTGTTTCCATGTATCGGCAATGCGATTTAATTCTTTTTGCGCCTCGCCTTTGCGTACCGTTTCTAAAGTGGAAGCCAACAGCGCGTCTCCTTCGGCGTCGCTCAACTCCGCTAACACCGAACTCTGATAACTGACACCCTCGAGCTCGACTAATTCTTTCTTATCTTTTCTGCTTAAATTAATGAAATGCAGATCTAAGCCTTGAGCCGGTTCAAATCCTAACTGTTGGCCCACATTAATGGTTAAGCCCATCGCCACCATCACCGGTTTGAAACGCTGAAATTGCTCAACATTTCTGCCTGTCATCGAAGTCAAAATTTCCCAGGTCGCTGGAGTCAAATGTGACTCCAACTTATCGGGCGCAACATAACTTAGTTTCTCCACGATCTCACTGCTATTGTCGGTATTTGAAACGTCGGCCTCAACTACTACGGTATTCGACTCTTTATACGCCCTCAACACTGGAGCCGACAAAGGATAAAAATCAGCCTTGGCGATATGAATAGAAGCAAAAAGATGAGCCTTGGTGATTTTCTTTTTTTCACCAGGCTTGGTCGGCGCTATCGGAATTTGGATTTCGTACAATAATCCTTTGACTTTCGAAGGGGCAGATATTTTATTTACTGTTGTCTCAACTGGAGCCGCCTGGCTTGGAGCCAGTATCAAAGAACCAGCCGCGAAAATCACCGCACTGATGACAAATCGTAGTCTACATAAAATCATCGCTTTACCTCTTTTAGAAATTCTCGACTCATGAAGTACTGCTGCATAAGGCAGCCAAGTGGGCGGCAATATACACCAAAATCAGTTCCCAAGACCAAGTAAAAGCCAAGCGGTTCATGCGCCGTTTATCGGCAGCACCCATAGCAAATACCTTGCTTAATTTAGCTAAGAAAAATCACATGCTATTTCCATATGGAAAATTCAGTGAACTATTTCCAATTGGTGTGGACTAAGGGACGCAATAAATGGCGAAAGCGAGGCTGAGTGCGGAATACAACAAACCGTGACGATGCTGCTATGCAGTGCAGGATTTTTTTCATAAAAGGCGCTTTGAGCGTGTTTTCCTCTTTACTGTTTAGCTATAAATCGCGTATGTTACGCTGTTTGTTAAAACAGATCCTTGCTGACTATTGTCGACAGGGAATAAGAAATCCAAAATTTTGTATTTGCCTTAAGGAAACACTATGCTTTTTGATCGCGTTAAATCACTAGACGATATCTTGGCGACGGCCGAGAAAAAGTCTCTGCATCGCTCTTTAGGTGCATTCCAACTCACGATGTTGGGTATTGGTGCCATTATCGGTACAGGTATTTTTGTCTTGACCGCTGCGGCAGCACAAAAAGCTGGTCCTGGCATGATGTACTCGTTTGTTATCGCTGGTTTCGTTTGTGCGGTAGCAGCGCTGTGTTACTCTGAATTAGTGGCAATGGCACCGGTTTCTGGTTCTGCTTACACCTACACCTACGCGGTAATGGGTGAGTTGCTCGCTTGGACCGTGGGCTGGGCTCTAGTACTCGAATATGCCGTTGCCGCCTCCGCAGTTTGCGTCGGTTGGTCGGGATATGTGATGGGCCTGATTCAAAAAGCAACTGGATTTGTTCTACCCGAACTTCTCAGTCGCGGCCCATCTTGGTCTATGAATGGCTACATGCCAGTTGTCGATTTTACGCATGGTATCGTCAACGTACCTGCAATTATTGTGGCTTTAGTCATCACAACATTGTTAGTAAAGGGTACCAGCGAAAGTGCAAAAGTAAACGCGATCTTGGTGGCTGTTAAAGTGACTGCGTTGTCTGCATTTATCGTGATTACCTTGCCGATGATTAGCGGCGACAACTTCACTCCAATGTTGCCAAATGGCTGGTTCGGCTCACAAGGTAGTGGTGTGGGTGTAGTTGGTGCTGCAGCTTCCATCTTCTTTGCCTATGTCGGTTTCGATGCAGTTTCCACTGCCGCCGAAGAAACCAAAGATCCACAACGCAACGTACCAATTGGTTTGATCGGTTCCTTGGGTATCTGTACCGTGTTCTATATGTTGGTTGCCGCTGGCGTGGTCGGTTCTGTGGGTGCACAACCAATCACTTCTGTGACAGGTGCGGTATTGTCACCTGACTCTGCTGAATTCGTTGCACGTTGCGCGCAATTGGCATCTGAAGGTAGTTCACCTATCGTATGTTCGCACGAAGCTTTGGCTGAAGTCTTGAGCAAATTACACTACGAACAGGTTTCAAAATTAGTCGGCTTAGCTGCAAGTATTGCTTTGCCTAGCGTTATTTTGATGATGATCTTCGGTCAAACACGTATCTTCTTCGTGATGGCGCGTGACGGTCTCTTGCCAGAAAAATTGGCTGACATCCATCCAAAATGGAAAACGCCTTGGTTGATGACTATCGTCACAGGTATTTTTGTCGCGATTGCTGCAGCATTCTTCCCAGTAGGCCAATTGGCTGACATCTCGAACTCTGGTACTTTGTTTGCATTCTTTATGGTTTCTATCGCTGTCTTGATCTTGCGTAAAACAGATCCAGATCGTCATCGTCCATTCAAAACACCTTTGGTATGGGTAGTTGCACCAGTTGCTGCTGCTGGTACATTGTTCTTGTTCTTCAGTTTGCCAACTGTAGCGCAATTGGTATTGCCAATTTGGGGTAGCGTTGGTTTGGTGATTTACTTCATGTATAGCCGCAAACACTCACACGTGGGTAAAGCACTAGCAGCGAAAGCCGCTGGAAAATAAACTGATAATTTCAGTTATACAAAAAAAGCGACTCCATGAGTCGCTTTTTTTTCGACTAGTGTTTATTGATCTGTTTGTCGATATGTTTATTGATCTGTTTATCGATATGTTTGTTGATGTGTTTATTGATGTGTTTATTGATGTGCGTCTTAAAGTTTAAGAGCGATGCCGTTCGAAATGCACGGTGTCAAACCACTGACCATGCAATTCGAAACTACGCTTAGAATGGCCATACTGTACAAAACCATTGGCCAATAAAACATGAATCGAGGCTAGATTCTCTGGTCCTGCACAGGCTTCTATACGTTGTAGCTGGTGCGTTTCAAAAGCTTTTTGTAAGGCTAATTTCACAGCTTGCTTAGCGTATCCTTTGCCATTGAAACGTTCGCCTATACGATAGCCTAACGTGGCACTGAAAAAATGTTGGCGTCGTACTTGGCTAAAATTTACACGCCCAACCAATTCCCCCTCAACTCGAATCAAATACTGATACCCCTGATCTTGTCTGGCTTGATGCATTGCAGCCTGGATCGCACTGTCCACCCCTGCGCGAGAGTAATATTCAGGAGGTCTGGCATTGATACGTCCCTCGAAAAAGGCACGATTCGCTAATTCAAATTCAAGTAGTTCATCCGCCACCGCAGGCAACACGAGCGTCAACTGCAAAGAAGACTTTTTTGTATCAGACATGCGGACTCACTCTACTGAGGCGTATTTCAGGTGTGAGATTAGTGTAGTTTGGAACATCCGCCATCAGCACTGAGCCTGCCGTCGCCAATGCCGCCTGCGCTGTTTGTAAATCGGGGAAATAGGCATTGGTGGTCGCCACAATCTCGCCGACATGAGGTGTGTTTGGCAATAAAAACTGATCACTTTCCAAGCGTAATAAACCTAGGCTACTTAAAGCTTCACGGGTTATACGCCCGTGTTCGGAATTAAAATAAGCATGATCAAACCGAGCCCCTTCCACCCAACGATAAAATCCAGTGACACGTATCATTGCTTCATCCTTTCTTAGATGATTGACTTACAACCAGCCCTCGTCACGGGCCATACGAAATGCTTCGACGCGATTTTTGGCGTTAAGTTTGCTAATCGCTTCCGACAAATAATTACGCACCGTACCTTCAGACAAATGCATGATCTTGGCGATTTCACTTCCGCTTGAGCCTGTCCCTGCCAAACGTAGCACCTGACGCTCGCGCTCACTCAGCGGATCTTGCGGCCCACCCCAGCTCTCCATCGCTAATTCCGGCGCGATGGCTTTTCCTCCACCATGAACAGTACGAATCGCTTTGGCTAAATCTTCAGCTGGCGCGTCTTTCAACATATAACCCCGCACACCACTGGCCATGGCTCGCTTAAGAAAGCCTGCACGGGCGAAGGTGGTCAGTACGATCACCTTACTGGTCAATTTTTGTTGCGCAATTTCGGCTGCCAATTCAAGGCCAGTCATGATAGGCATCTCGATATCGGTGACCAGTACATCAGGTTGTAATTGCTTACACAGTTCTAGGGCTTCCTTACCATTTTTGGCTTGGCCTAAAACTTCGATATCACCTTCCAACTTCAATAAGGCGACTAGCGCACCTGAGACCATCACTTGGTCTTCTGCTAAAACAATTTTTATCATCGCAATTCCTTATGTCGCGCCAATTTGATGCAGTGGTAGACTAAAGCGTATCGTCAATCCATCTTTGCATTCAAGGTGGAAATCACCATTGAGAGCACGTACCCTTTCGCTCATACCTGTCAGACCATTTCCTCTCCGTATCTGTTCGCCTTTCTGTCGTCCAATTGACCCATCATCGGCAATCTTCACATATACAGTTTCACCTTGTTCGAGCAGCGAGAACTGACAATGCTTTGCATCCGAGTGGCGAATAATATTGGTCACCGCCTCACGCAACGCAAGTGCAATGATATTTTCAATCGCAGCCGGCAAGGTCGTGTCGGCAACTTGACTATCAAACTTGACTCCCGCTGAATCCAAAGCATTGCGTGCACCACGCAATTCATGAGCTAAGCCTGTATCCCGATACCCCAAAACCGCTTCACGCACTTCACTCAAGGCCTGCCTTGCCGTTTGTTCTATATCTGCGATCTCTTTCTTGCATGCTTGTGCGTCGCGATCATAAAGCTTACGCGCTAACTCTGCTTTCAAAGTAATCACCGACAAAGTATGTCCTAATAAATCATGTAAATCGCGAGCGATACGCTCACGCTCAGCTAGGGAAGCGAGATGTTCAATCTCTTCTTGTTTGCGAAATAGTTTACTGTTAGCCCTTTGTAGTCGCTCACCAATAATGGCACCTAGTGCACTTGGAATACTAAAAATAACTGCAGGAATCCAAAAATAAGTTTGCAATTTGAAGAAGTAACTGAGCACCGCGGTGCCAGCTAACACACAGAACAAACTGAAATACGCATGGCGTTTCTCTTGAAAACGCGAGCACATGGTGGCCGCAAAAATCACGAAACTAGAACCACCAAAATTATAAGGCGCCCAGGCTATGCCGAGTCCAGCAACGATGGCAATACAGACTGCCACTCGCCAGCCTTTTGCCCAAAAGCTATACAGATACAAGGGTAAAAATATCAAGATGCTGAGCGCGACCAATAACAGTTCATGGGCACTCGGTAATTGATAAAAATAAGGCCAGGCAAAAATGGCAAAAGAGAGCATCCAAAAAAATGGCGCCTTACCGTATTGCGGTGGAATCAAAGGCCTTGCCCATAGCGCTTGAATTTTGCTCAACACAGACATCTAATCTTCCTAATTTCTAATCACACAAAGCAAGAGGATGTTCATCTTGCTTTTGCCCATCGTCAATCGAGGCTCAGATAATCCTCACTAAACTGCATTAGATTACTCTTTCACCAAACGCACATCCATAATGTCAAACGCATAGTTACCTGTTGCAGGGCCCGCGTTAAAAGCTAACATGGTGACTATCGTGGCATCCATTCCTTTGAAACGGCTGAAAGGCAGACTAATTTCTGTCCATTCCGCAGGCGCAGTAAAAGCGACATTCACCGGAATAAAACTGCCTTGCATTGTAAAGCCGACCACGTATGATTTACCATCACCTTTGACTTTAAATTTCAAAGTATTCGCCACGCTCAGGTCGACTGCTTGCATAGGCTGTGCAGCAGGGAAGAATGCGACACCGGCCCAAGGAAAAGCAAAACCAGGATTCACTGCAGCCTCGATGTGCAAGGCGTTCTGCGCGAGTTCTGGCACCGCATGCACTTGCAATTGCACCGTCGACTTACCGCCCATCGGCGCATCATTCGATGGCACCCAACCAAAACCAAATGGGCTGGCCAGTTTTTCAGTGCTAAACAAACTAATACGGCCGTCATCGGGAATGTGTACCGCGGCTGTTTTAGTTAATTTCTCTTTCGCCACTTGCGCTAACTTCTCATTACGCAAAGGCGAAACAATTTCACCGTCTTTCCAGATTTCGACAATACGACGCGTCGCGGTAATATCACTAGTAGGATCTCCTTCCACTAGCATCAAATCTGCTTTGTAGCCGTTCATGATATAGCCGCGATCTTTAAGACGGAAAGCTTTGGCAGGAGCCGATGTGGCCGCTTGTAAAGCAGCGTTTGCGCTTAATCCTGCATTCACCAAAGACACCAACTCATGATGCAAACTAATGCCGTATTGGGTGCCTGTATTCCCCGCATCGGTGCCCGCCAATACCGGAATTTTTGCCGCATGCAAGGCTACTGTGAGTGCACTTGGTGCCGTCATCCAAAGCTTATTTTCTTGTTTTCCGTAAGTGGAATTCAAAGGAATAATTTGTGTTTTGCTCAGCAAATTCGTCATGCTGGCATCGCTTAATATATCTTGCGATTTAATTCCAGCCATACTCTCCAACACACTAAAGGTCGGAATGACAAAACTGCCGTTCCGCTTTGCCAAACCCACGATTTCTTTGCTTTGTGCTTCTGTGATCTTGCTACCGACATATAAATGCACCAGTCCATCAGCGCCGGCGGCCAAGGCCGCTTTGGCATCGTCGTAGGTGCCGATATGAACCACGGCTAACTTCTTGCGTGCATGGCTGGCTTTAATTAGCGCTTCTACGGTCGCGATATCGAGCGAATTGAATTTATAACCGGCTCCGCCGTGTTCCATTACGATTTTGATGAAGTGCGAACCTTCCGCAATGCGTCGATCGACCCAAGCTTGCGCTTGCTCTGGCTTAGTCAAGGTATCGATTTCCATGCCGTATTCGGTACCATGACCACCTGGTGCAGTTGCTAAAACGCCGGCTGAGATCAAATCGGGGCGATCCGTGTTTTTACCTGCAGCCATACGTTGATTCATTTCCTGCATTAAAGGCACGGCAGTAAACATATCGATTTGCGTAGTCACGCCATAAAGCAAAGGTAAATCTTGGTCTTGGTAGGCATGTACATGGGAGTCGATCAACCCCGGCAAAAGGGTACGACCGCTACCGTCGACCAATTTCATCTCCGCACTCAATTTGGCTTTGAAATTGGCGTTTATGATTTTGCCATTGTCGATCAATACATTACGTACGCCGAGATTTTTCTCTCCATCAAAGACGCGCACGTTTTGAATTAAGGTGGAAGCTTGTGCGCTCAAGACGATACCGGCGCAAGCTAAGCTAAATACTATGTGGCTAAGTTTCATACTGATCTCCATCATCCGTTGAATAAAAAGGAATTGCGATGGAGAGAGTATGCGCAAACTTAAACAAAAAAATTAGAGCAATCTGCCACTAGTTTTCAATGACAAATGTCATGTCAATCAACAAAAAAACAGCCTCGTAGGGTTGATACGAGGCTGTTTCTTTTGCGCTTCTAACTGCGACTAAGTACAAAGATAGTTAAACTATTTTCCTGTGATAGTGAATTTAGTCGCGACAGTCTTAACACTTCCATCACCTGTTTCGATTTTTGCCGTCATACCTTGGTAGCTACCGCCCGCAACCAACCACATATAGGTACTGGTGGTGACGTTATTGGAGAGATTATCTACTTTCATTTTACAGGTATTGAAGGTGCCTGCAGGTACACTGACCGATTCTTGGCCTAAGAAAGTCGTGGTTTCAGTCTGTGAAGTTTCAGGGAAAGTTAATGGGAATGGGCTACCAACCGCCTCTTGTTTAGCCGTATAAGTTTGGGTATAAGGTTTATTCACCGTCATGTCAAACACGGTTTTCACAGGTGGTGTCATCACGCTGATGACAGTGTAATCACCAAAGCCCGGTAAGCTAACAGTGACCGAAGATCCGTAATTATAGGCTTCAGTAGAGTTGATCACTTCGTAGGCTTTAATCGAGCTCACGGTACCTGCGCCTGGGCCCGTGCTAATGCTCGTAGTGGCCAACAGCTCTTGCGTATTAGTCCCTTTAAACACCACATTTCCAGTCGGCTTGTAATCGACCGCGTAGTTACTGACAACGCCGAGTGGAACCGTTGTGGATTGCATTTCCATACGATAGACGACGCCAACACGATATAAATCTGCGGAATAGCAATCTTTTGATGACCCTTTGCCACTGCCACCTGTGCTCGGAAGTTCTAGAGTCAAGTTAAAGCCCGAATCCTTAACATTGATAAGCCCTTTCGCCAAATCGATATTTGTCGCTGAAATTTGCTTCACGATTTCCATCGTCTTTGCTATCGAATCTTCTGGCGTTAAATAGTTGAGGCCCTGCTCAACCGCAAAATAACTCGCGACGCTGACTTTGTTATCAAGTAAATTTGCCACCCAACCGTAAGTAGCATCGCCTTTGAAGCCGTGTGCAGCATTGATAATCGTATTAATCAAGGTCGCTCTCGTCTCCGTACCGTTCGCTAATGCGCCTGTCCAATAGTCCAGCCCACCTTGGTCAACCTCGGTACGACCGAGCACATTTTTATAAATGATTTTAACGAATTCGGTATTGGACATTGAGCTGGAATAACCAGTTAAATTCGAATAACTAATCGCAGCATTATAGAAATTAGTAGCGAGAGCGTCGGTGCTCATACCGGCTTTCACTTGATCGACCCAATAGGCTAAACCATCTGCATCTGGGACACGATTAAAGAAAGCGATATACAGCTCAATAATCGATTTCAATGCCGCTGGCGAGACCGTTTTAGATTTATCCCCGATGATCAAATTAACATTCACATCGCTAAACTTTGCCACGGTTTGGGTAGTCAAAGTAACCGTACCACCCGCACCAACATTATCTTTTACTGTAAAACCAATGGCGGTGCGAGTAATAGTGTAGTTATTTCGTGGTCCGCTGAAGGTCGCCACACTGCTTGATGGCGCAGCGGCTGGAGGTCCGCTCATGGCTGCCATGGCGCTCTGTTGTTGCGTCAGTCCAGAATTTTCGCCACCACATGCACTCAGCAAGGCAGATGTAATTGCTAGACACAATGCCGAACGGCGTAATTGTAACTTGTTCATCTTAGTTCCCTCTTTCAAAAATGTATTTTCCCGTTACCGTGATCTCGCTGCTTAAATAAGCCATATCATTGGGCCATATCATAGAACGGGTACGCAGGTCAGTGGCAAAAAAAGCTGCCTAATTTGTATACGCGAGAAAATTCAAGAAACAGCTCAACAAAAAAACCACAGGTCTGATGTCGAAATAAAAATGATTGAAATTATTACACTAATTAAATTTATTTCCTAGAATAAATCTAAAGCATGTCGAACTCGTGCACACATCTCTTGCGGTGTACGGGAAATAATCGCTTGGGGAATAGCGAATTTTTCGGTTAAGCGTTGATAGTCTTCAAAACCATATGACACCACAAATGGATGCAAACCGGCCGCTAGGGCGGAAGTGTAATCTTTGTGCTCATCGCCACAGGCAAAGCCACGCGCCGGATTAATTTGAAATTGATGGCGCGCTGCTTGAAAAAAACGCGCCTTGGTGTCACGCATCGGTACATGTGCGAAATAATCGAACTGGGCAAGATCGATGTCATAACGAGCAAACAAGCGCGCCATCGTGATTTCTGGTTCATGGCTGACATTACGGGTGACTAATCCAAAACGAATGCCTTCGGTGGCCATCAATTG
>CALKVB010000436.1 GCA_937996605.1 uncultured Oxalobacteraceae bacterium
TCCGTAATGTCTGTGCGAATGGCGATGTATTTTTCAATGACGCCGTCGCTGTTCTTGAATGGCGCAACGAAAGTATCAACCCAATACAGCGAACCGTCTTTAGCGCGATTGCAGACCTCGCCACGCCATGGTGTACCTTGCGAAATGTTTTGCCACATCTCTTGCCAGAATTCATTACTCTGTGTTCCTGAGCGGCTAATACGATGGTACTCACCGATAAGCTCTTCGCGTTGATAGCCACTAATGCGGCAAAAGGCGTCATTGACATCGATGATCACCCCATGTGCATCGGCTACCGAGACAATGGCATGCATATTGAGCGTGCTGAGTAAGGCTTGGTTATCGCGAACTGCGGCATCTAGTTTGTCTTGTGTTTGCTCACTCCAGGTTAACTGCAGACGCAAGAGCGCAGTAATTAGGCCACTAATCAGCGTTGCCGCAACAAAGAATAAAATGGGGATAGAGCGGTTAGTTGCGATTTCAAACGCAGGCGTGCTGGCAACCTCAAATTGAATATCTCTGCCATAAACCGTGAGCACACGAGAAAATTGAAATTGCGCCGTGCTTTGCAGCTTGCGGAAATCTTGACTAGGACTGGAGTCGAAGCTGGTGATTTGATTTTGTGCGTTTTCGACGATATTACTCAGTCGGTATTGCAGCAGACTATTATCCATTTCGTTGACGTCGGCTAACAGTTCGCTAATGATAATTGGGGCATACAGAATGCCGATTAACTGCTGGTGGCGCGCTTCAGTCGTGGTTGGCGTTAAATTGTTTTTGAAGACAGGCACAAAAAGCATCACGCTTGCTCTACGGGCTTCTTTAGGTGGGGCATAGATGAGGTCGCTCATTGCTGGTTTGCCGGAGGAAATCGCGTGTTCAATCGCAGCACGACGGCGGGGATCTGAACCAAGATCTGCGCCGAGTATCCCGTGACTTTGAGTCGAAGAAACAAAATACTTGGTCAGATAATGTGTCTTCGGCGTGTTTTCATCGAATACACGCACTTCAAAATCAGGTGAAATTTCCCGCTTTTGTTTTTTTACATAAGCGTCGAGATCTTGATGTTCAACCTGTTCAACTAAGCCTATCCCGCGTAAGCCGCGAAATTCATTGGATAAGTCTCTGGTTCGGAGTATTTCTTGAAATTGTGCCTGCGTGATCTCTTGGGTCAGGCCAAATAGACTTTTGGTGCCGTTCAGAGCATACAGCGGTGTAGCGAAGCGTCGTTCGATTTCAAGCGCGATCCGTTCGGATTTGTTACGAAAGTCAAGTTCGCGTTTGTTTTGCAGGTTAAAGTTCAGCCACCACGTGCCGGCCACTGCCAAGCACATGCTGCAAAGGAAGATAGCGATTGGTAAGTACTTAGGAAATAACCAATCGCGATGAGTCCAGGGATTCTTCACAGAAGCTTCGCCTTTATCAAAGGAATTTAAGTATCGCGGTCTTTTGATATTGCCGTCAATAAATTATTTCCTTAAAGAAGCTTTGTTGTACCCCAAAATGCAACAATATCGGCACTTTGATTTGCGGGCGAAAGGTATAATCCTGCCCACTATGACGCCAAAAAATTTTTGATAAATCATTAACTTATCTGCTTTTGGTGGCTATTCTTAATACAAAATAAACTGCTTATGAAACGAGAATTCGACATTTATGGCTTGGGCGCAGCTCTAGTCGACACGGAAATCACATTGGATGATGCTGATTTGCAGCGTATGCAAGTCGAGAAAGGTGTGATGACCTTGGTCGATGAAGAACGTCAACATGTCTTGATCGAGCATCTGCGCGAACACCTAATTGCTTCGAAACGGGCTAGTGGCGGCTCCGCGGCCAATTCCATTATTGGTGCAGGTCATTTCGGATGTCGGAATTTTTATTCTTGCAAAGTGGCAGACGACGAAAATGGCCGTTTTTATTTACAAGATATGCGTGCCGCTGGCGTGTCGACACCGCCCAATTTAGCTTCAAAAGACGGTATTACAGGTAAGTGTCTGGTAATGATTACGCCAGATGCAGAACGCACCATGAATACCTATCTTGGGATTAGCGGTAGTCTGTCCGAAGCGGAAATCGACTTCGAGGCGATCGCAAAAGCCGACATGGTGTACATCGAGGGATATCTGGTCACTTCACCGAGCGGTCGTGCTGCGGCGATCAAAATGCGTGAACAAGCGCGTCGAGTGGGAACTCGCGTCGCGATTAGTTTGTCTGATCCAGCGATGGTGCAGTTTTTCCGCGATGGTCTGTTGGAAATGATAGGTGATGGCGTTGATCTCATTTTTTGCAACCGTGAAGAAGCGATGCAATTTGCAAACGCGTCGACCATAGACGAAGCTTGTGCAGGCTTGCAACGTTTTGCCAAAACTTTTGCAATTACTTGCGGCCCAGATGGCGCTGTTGTTTATGATGGTCAGAAGTTGAGCAAAGTCGATGCCCCCGTCGTCAAAGCCATTGATACCAATGGCGCGGGCGATATGTTTGCGGGCGCCTTTATGTATGGCTTGAGCCAAGGTTTGAGTTTTGAATATGCAGGTAGATTTGCCGCAAATGCTGCAGCTAAAGTGGTGACACAATATGGTCCACGCTTACGTCCAGAACAACACGAGGAACTCAAACGCGGTTTTTTCTAAAAAACGGGATGATTTGGTCCCTTAAACGGAGTAACAACACTCGGGAATTATGCTTTCCTCATTTTCAAATCGTATGACAGGATACTTTGCCGCATTGTTGGTCGCGGCATTGGGGATTTTGTTCGTGCTTTGGTATGTGGGAATTCCGAGTATGGGACTCAACGGTGCCCGTTCACAAAGGTTAGAAGCGGCTTTGCGGGTATTAGAGACCCGAGCAGATGTACAAAGCCGTTTAATTGCGACAGAACTTAAAGAGCGAGGCGAAGATACTGCCTTCGTTGCTGAAAATGCACAACTCTTTATTGCCGGAGCGAGCGCTGGGGTACAGATGGTTTTGCAGAGACAGTTTGAAGGGCTGCGAAAGGCACATCCGCAGCGCTTCAAGAAAATCTTTCTGGTCGAGCTTCAATCCAAAAAAATCATCGCGAGTACCAGCGCGGCAGAAGCTGGTACTGCTGTCACTGATAGCGAGCTGTTGACCCGCATTTCTCACAACCATGCCGAGCGGGCACTGGAAAATTGGATGGCTAGCGATGGTTCTCGCGTCTTGGCCATTTCGAATCCGGTGTATGCGTCGACTTCGAGCAAGGTGCCGGTAGCTATCTTGTTTGCCATACTCGATTTGCAGCTATTTCTCGATGAAGGATTTCAATCCGATTTATTGTCTAGCAATGGAAACGATACAACTTTATTGTTTGATCAAAATGGCGCTTTAATTACCAGCTATCCTAAGGTTGACAGCAAACAACAATTTTTCACGCCAAACCAACGGGTTTTGGCTGGGTTTGAAGGTACCTTGGAGCAAACCAATCAAGTCGGTGAAAAGTTGATTGTGGTGTACCGTAACGTTCAATTAGGTCCAGAGCAAATTTGGACTATGGTCAATTACTCCAAGAAGGAAGGGGTGTTGGCGAACTTGAACGAACAGGCAAATATTTTGCTGGCAGCGGGTATTCTAATTACCTTCTTATCCTTACTGCTGATTTATTTTGCGTCGCGGCGTTTGACTGCAAGCTTGCACAGTTTGGTGCATGCCGCGCAGCAATTGAAAGACGGGCGGCGCGATGTTCGAGTCGAGCTTAAGGCCAGTGAATCATTGGAGATCCGTGTGTTGACTTCGGCCTTTAATGAGATGATCGAATCAATTCAAAATTCACAAAAGACACTGGAAGAAACGGTAGCGCAAAGAACGGAAGAATTGAGGCGTTCAGAGGTCCGTCATTTAACTCTGTTTAATACCACGGCAAGCGCGGTGATGGTATTAGATCCAGTTCGTGTGATTGATTGCAATCCATCAGCAATTAGTATTTTTGGAGCGCACGACAGAAATGATCTGATTGGGCGTCATCCTGCAGAGCTGTCGCCGCCGAAACAGCGCGATGGCGCCGATTCTATTGAGGCTGCTAACCAAAATATCTTGCTAGCACAAGAGCAGGGACAGATTGCTTTTGAATGGTTGCATATGCGCTTGCATACCGGCGAAGTATTCGACGCCGAAGTTTTACTGAATCGTGTTGAGCTTGATGGTCGCCAACTTATTCAAGGAACCATGCGCGATATCTCTGAGCGAAAACGTGTAGAGGCGGCACTACATGCTAGCGAAGAAAGACATCGCACTCTAGTTGAATGGTCGCCCGAGGGAATTAACGTACATCGCAAAGGACGTTTGGTCTACGTCAACGCCGCCGCGATTCGAATGTTAGGCGCAAGCTCAGCTGCCGACTTGATAGGTAAGCCAATCTCAGAGGTGATTCATCCTGACTTCTGGTATCTGCTGAAAAATCGGGTGCGAAGTGTGAGTGAACTCGGTGCTCGCGATGAAAGTTATGAAGCCAAATTTGTTCGACTCGACGGCACCACGATTGATGTTACTGCGCAGGGCACATTGATCGATTTCGATGGCTTGCCTTCCGTTTATTTGGCGTGGCGAGATATTACTGAGCTCAAACGTAGTGAGGAGTCGCGTCGCATTGCAGCTACCGCATTTGAATCCCAAGAAGGAATGTTCGTGACCGATGCAGATTGGAACATTTTGCGCACCAATCAGTCATTTAATCTCATTACCGGTTATTCGTCCGATGAGCTGGTCGGGCGGCCGCCCCATTTCCTCAGTGCAGATTTCCAAGAAGACGAATTGTTCAAGGAAATGATGCTGGGAATATCAGAGCGTGGAGCTTGGCAGGGTGAGGTGATTGATAGACGTAAGGACGGTGGTGAATTCCATGCTTGGATCAATATTTCGGGTGTCAAAGATGAGGCAGGTGCGATTACGCATTTTGTTGGTACCTTCAACGATATCACTTTGCGCAAAGCCGCCGAAGATGAAATTCGTAATCTAGCCTTTTTTGATCCTTTGACGCAATTACCGAATCGTCGCCTATTGATGGATCGTTTGGAGCAAGCGCTCGCATCTGGTAATCGCCACACGCGTAAAGGCGCTTTGTTGTTTATTGATTTAGATAATTTCAAAACACTCAATGATACCTTAGGTCATGATCATGGTGATCTGTTGTTGCAGCAAGTCGCAGAGCGGCTCTCACGTTGCACACGGGAAGGCGATACTGTGGCGCGTTTGGGTGGTGATGAATTCGTGGTGATGTTAGAAGATCTTGAGGAAAATCCATTTGATGCAGCGAACCAAGCGGAAGTCGTTGCGATCAAAATCTTATCAGAGCTCAATCAAACTTACTGGCTTGGAGTTAATGAACATCATAGCTCCCCAAGTATTGGTGTTACCTTGTTTGGCGAAAAAGTAGAAACCATCGCTGAACCCCTGAAGCGGGCGGATTTGGCGATGTATCAAGCGAAGTCAGCAGGGCGCAATACAATACGTTTCTTCGATCCAAAGATGCAGATTTTGGTGTCGCAACGTGTGGCATTGGAAGAAGACTTGCGTGATGCCATGTTGAACGATCAATTTGAATTGTATTACCAAGCGCAATTGACTGATGATGGCAAGCTGTTTGGGGCCGAGGTGTTGATCCGCTGGAACCATCCAACGCGTGGCATGATTTCGCCAGTCGAGTTTATTCCACTCGCTGAGGAAACCGGGCTAATCAGTATTCTTGGTTATTGGGTTTTGCACACAGCCACTAATCAATTGGCGATTTGGGCTGAACAGCTTGAGTTCAAGGACCTGGTGATCGCCGTGAATGTGAGCCCAAGTCAATTCCATCAAAAGAATTTTGTGGAACAAGTGGTTGACGTGCTGGAATTGACTAAGGCCGATCCTTTGCGACTGAAGTTAGAACTCACCGAAGGGTTCTCAATCTCGAATATCGAGGATGTCATCAAGAAGATGAGTATCCTCAAAGAAGTTGGGGTTGGATTCTCACTTGACGATTTTGGTACCGGTTATTCTTCACTTTCCTATCTTAAACGCTTGCCACTTGATCAATTGAAGATCGATCAAAGCTTTGTGCGGGATATCTTGGTTGATCCTAATGACGCTGCTATCTCGAAAATGGTAATTGTGCTCGCAGAAAGCTTGGGATTGGCGGTGATTGCGGAAGGTGTAGAAACCCCCGAGCAACAGGTGTTTCTTGCTGAACAAGGCTGTCACGCCTATCAAGGCTACCTCTATAGCAAGCCATTACCATTGGCAAAATTTGAAGAATTTGCACGCAATATTTATCATGGGCGTGTCTAATTGAGGTGCATATCCCGTTGCACACTCCGCGTCTTCCCAATAATCCCATTATTTGTTCCCACTCGTTTGGTCTTGAGCGTGCGGAATTGAACTTATTTCCCAGACCTGAGTCCTAAGAACCTAGACTGCTATTTACAGAGAGCTCTGCCCAATGGTAGCAGCGGTTGAAGCTTGAATCGAGAAGCAGACCTGTGCTGTGGCACAGCGAGCATGCTCGATTCAATATACTGCCGCGTTGTTGCTTGTGCTGAAGCTGCTCAGATCAGATTGTGGTTTGATGAATGGTTTCATATTCAGAACTTACGCAAGAATTGCTAATCACGCAGTATTTTCAGTGCCGCGTCACTACAAAGTTGCTGCGTAAGTCCTAACATTACGGTAGCCCTTGAGGCCAAATCAGGAGACATAATGGAACGACGTGACTTTCTTAACTTGAGTGGTGCCGCCTTAGGCACTTTCCTATTGCCAGCTTATGCACGTGCGATCACGGCAGATGAGCTCTTGAAGCCGGTCTCGAACCAGTTTCGTAAAGCTCTCGCTGATACAGCATTGAACGCGGCGACCAGTGCTGGTGCAAGTTACTGCGACGTGCGTATCGGTCGCTATTTGAATCAGTTTATTTCTACACGCGATTTGAACGTAGAAAATGTGGCGAATACGGAATCAGCTGGAGTTGGTATTCGGGTTATCGCCAAAGGTGCTTACGGTTTCTCGGCAACTAATGATATGTCTCCGGATGGCGTGGCCGCGGCGGCGCGTCAAGCGGTCGCGATTGCGATGGCGAATTCTAAGTTGCAAACCGAGCCGGTTCGTTTGGCATCTGTCAAAGGTGTGGGTGAAGTGAGTTGGGCCACACCGATCAAAAAAGATTGGCGCACAGTGCCAATTAAAGAGAAGGTTGAGCTCTTGATTGCGGCGAATAAGGCAGGTATGGAAGGCGGTGCCAACTTTATGCAGTCGGTCATGTTCCAAGTCAATCAGCAGAAATATTTCGCCTCCACCGATGGCTCGTATATCGATCAAGATGTGCACCGTTTGTGGATGCCTATCGCCGCCACTGCGGTCGATAAGAAGACGAATAAGTTCCGCACCCGCCAAGGCTTGTCTGCACCAGTAGGCCGTGGTTATGAATATCTCGACGCGCGTCCTGAAGATAAAGTGAAAGCTGCTGGCGGTGTGGCTACGCTATACAAGAACTCTTACGATCTGATCGAAGATGCACGTGCATGTGGTAAGAGTGCTAAACAGAAATTGACCGCCAAATCAGTCGTTCCTGGCAAGTATGATTTGGTGTTGAGCCCAGAACATATGTGGTTGACGATACATGAATCTGTTGGTCATCCAACTGAGCTTGATCGCGTTCTCGGATATGAAGCGAATTTTGCTGGTACCAGCTTCGCTACCATCGATAAGTGGGAATCTAAAAAATTCAAGTATGGCTCTGATAAGGTCAACATCATCGCTGACAAAGTTGTACCAGGCTCCTTGGGCGCTGTTGGCTATGACGATGAAGGTGTGAAGACTAAACAATGGGACATCATTAAAGACGGTATTTTGGTGAATTACCAAGCGACGCGTGATCAGGTGCATATGATTGGCCAGAATGAATCCCACGGTTGCTCTTATGCGGATAACTGGAGTAGCGTGCAGTTCCAACGTATGCCAAATATTTCTTTGGCAGCGGGTAAGAAGCCACTGACACCAGACGAATTGGTCAAAGATGTGAAAAAGGGTATTTACATCGTCGGTGAAGGCTCGTTCTCCATCGATCAACAACGCTACAACTTCCAATTTGGTGGCCAAATGTTCTTTGAAATCAAGAACGGCAAAATTGGGGAGCAGTTGGAAGACGTTGCTTATCAATCTAACACGCAAGAATTCTGGAATGCCTGCAGCGCAACCTGCGATGAACGTGATTGGCGTATGGGCGGCTCCTTCTTCGATGGTAAGGGCCAACCATCTCAGTCGAGTGCTGTTTCGCACGGTTCAAGTACCACGCGTTTTAATGGCATCAATGTAATCAACACTGCACGTAAAATCGGCTAAGGAAATCCATCATGAAACATTTAACGCGAGAAGAAGCAAAGAGTATCTGCGATAAAGTGATGTCGTTTTCCAAAGCAGATGAATGTAATGTGCAAATTGGAGGCAACCGTACCGGCAATATCCGCTTTGCGCGCAATGCAGTATCGACTTCAGGTGTAGTCACAGATACGCAAATGGCCGTCGCGGTCGCTTTCGGTAAGAAGCAAGGGATCGCCACCATCAATGAATTTGATGATAAGTCTTTGGAAAAAGTGGTGCGTCGCGCGGAAGATTTGGCGCGCTTGGCACCAGAAAATCCAGAATTTATGCCCGCGGTGGCGAAGCAGACCTACAAAGAAACACCGACCTTCATTCAAAAAACCGCCGATATTGATCCTGAATTTCGCGCTCAAGTTGCCGCATATTCGATCGAAGCCTGTCGTAAAAAGAACTTAGTGGCGGCAGGTTTCTTTACCGATGTCACTTCCTTTTCTACAGTCGCCAATTCGAATGGCGTGTTCGGCTATCAACGCGAAACGGGCTTGGACTTTACTTGTACAGTACGTACCGAAGATGGTCGCGGCTCGGGTTGGGTCAAGCGTTCAATCGGCGACGCTAATCGTTTCGATGCTCGCGAAGCGGCTGATGTCGCGATTGAAAAAGCTTTGCGTTCGATGGAAGCAAAAGCGCTAGAGCCAGGTCGTTACACCGTGATCTTGGAGCCAGCAGCGACTTCCGATTTGATCGGCAATATGCTAGGTGGTTTTGATGCGCGTTCTGCAGACGAAGGCCGTAGCTTCCTATCGAAAAAAGGCGGCGGTAATCGTTTAGGTGAAAAACTATTTGATGAACAAGTCAATATTTGGGCGGACCCTTGGAACCCAGATGTCGCTGTCTTGCCTTGGGATGGTTCGATGTTGCCCCGTGAACGTACTGAAGTCATCAAAAATGGACGCGTAAATTCTCTTGAGTATTCTCGTTACTGGGCGCAGAAACAAAAAGTCGCCATGCGTGCTGGGCACGGCAATATGATCATGGGAGGTACAGAAAAGACCACAGCTGAACTGATCGCCAATACCAAGAAAGGTATTTTGGTAACGCGTACGTGGTATATCCGTATGGTGGATCCGCAGTCGGTATTGTTGACAGGCTTAACCCGTGACGGCACTTTCTATATTGAGAACGGCAAGATCATGTATCCAGTGAAGAACTTCCGTTTCAATGAAAGCCCAGTCACCATGCTCAATAACATCGAAGAGATAGGTAAGCCTGTGGTCATCGCAGGTGATGAAGTGCCTTATCAAATGTTGATTCCACCGATGAAGGTCAGAGATTTTAATTTCACGTCGCTTTCAGACGCCGTGTAATTCAGTGAAATTATGAAGAAAAATTCAGCAAATTGCTGCGTGCTATTTGCTGAATTGTCTGAAGTTGAAATCAGGTGAGTTTGACTGAGTCAAGCATAATCAGGAGCAAAGATGGAAAGACGTGACTTTTTAAAAATCAGTAGCTATGCCGCGGGTGCCTTGATGGTGCCAGTGTTTGGTAACGCGATTGCGGCAGAAGAATTGATGAATCCTATGGCCAAGGCGTTTAAAAAATCCTTGGCTGATGCTGCAATGAATGCGGCGACCAAAGCCGGTGCTAGTTATTGCGATGTGCGAATTGGGCGTTATATCAATCAATTTATTACCACCCGTGATACTCGTGTAGAAAATATTGTTAATTCCGAGTCTATGGGTGTTGGTGTCAGAGTGATTGCAGGCGGCGCTTATGGCTTCGCCTCGACCAATGACATGAGCGTCGATGCCGTAGCAAATATTGCTAAGCAAGCGGTGGCAATCGCCAAAGCCAATGCAAAACTGCAAACCGAACCACTTATGCTTGCTCCAGTAAAAGCTTTGGGCGAAGTCAGCTGGGCTACACCGTTCACCAAAGATTGGCGCAAGATTCCGGTCAAAGAAAAAGCAGATATGCTGATCGCTGCTAATCGCGCAGGCTTAGAGGCGGGCGCTAGTTTCATGCAATCTAATTTGTTTCAAGTGAATCAAGAGAAGTATTTTGCTTCGACGGATGGCTCTTATATTGACCAAGATATTCATCGTTTATGGGCACCGATGACGGCGACCGCAGTGGATAAAGCCACCAATAAATTCCGTAGCCGTGAGAGCTTGTCTTCGCCAGTTGGCATGGGCTTTGAATTCTTTGATGCCAATCCACAAGATAAAGTCGCTGCGGCTGGTGGAGTCACGACTTTATATAAACGCTCTGTCGATTTGATCGAAGAAGCACGTGAGAGTGGCCGCCAAGCGCGTGAGAAATTAAGTGCAAAATCAGTAGAACCCGGCAAGTATGATTTGGTGTTGAGCCCAGAACATTTATTCTTGACGATCCACGAATCGGTGGGACATCCAACAGAATTAGATCGTGTGTTGGGTTACGAAGCGAACTATGCTGGAACTAGTTTTGCGACCTTGGATAAATGGCGTTCCAAGAACTTTAAGTTTGGTGCTGACCGCGTTAACTTCTTTGCGGATAAAACCACGCCGGGTTCTTTGGGCGCCGTCGGGTATGACGATGAAGGTGTGCCAAGTAAGCGTTGGGACATCATCAAAGATGGCGTTTTGGTCAATTACCAAGCGACGCGCGATCAGGCGCATTTGATCGACGAAAAAGAATCTCATGGCTGTTCGTATGCAGACAGTTGGAGCAGTGTGCAATTCCAACGTATGCCAAATGTCTCATTAGCAGCGGGTAAAACGCCATTGAGTCCAGATGAGATGATTAAGGACGTCAAGAAAGGAATTTACATTCTCGGTCGTGGTTCTTATTCGATTGATCAACAACGCTATAACTTCCAGTTTGGCGGTCAACTATTTTACGAGATCAAAAACGGCAAGATTGTTGGTCCTGTCGAAGATGTGGCCTATCAATCCAATACTCAAGAATTCTGGAATAGTTGCAGCGCCATTTGCGACGATAAAGATTGGCGTATGGGTGGCTCATTCTTTGATGGTAAAGGGCAGCCGAGTCAGGTTAGCGCCGTATCCCACGGATCGAGTACCGCTCGTTTCAATGGCATTAATGTGATTAATACCGCACGCAAGATCGGATGATGGTCTGTAGCACGCTAGACCAATGAATAAGAGTTTTTCCTGTATCGAATAATAGAAGGAAAAGAAAATGAAACAAATGAGTCAAGAAGAAGCAAAACGTATCTGCGATCGCGTGATGGCCTTATCCCGTGCAGATGAGTGTCGCGTATCCATTCAAGGAATCCGCGCTGGCAATATTCGTACGGCGCAAAATAGTGTGTCGACCGCGGGACTGAATCAAGACACGCAAATGTCGATCAGTGTTGCCTTTGGTAAGCGTCAAGGCACTGCAACCATTAATGAGTTTGACGATAAGTCTTTGGAACGTGCCGTGCGTCGTGCGGAAGATATCGCACGTTTAGCACCTGAAAATCCTGAATTTATGCCGGCAGCAGGCAAGCAAGAATTTAAGGCCTCGCAAACCTATTTTAAAGAAACTGCGGCGATTGATCCTGATTATCGCGCAGAGGTGGCGGCCCAAAGCATTAATTTGGCGAAAAAAAATAAGCTCATTACTGCTGGATTTTTTCTCGACACCGTGGGTTTTGAGGTTATCGCTAACTCTAACGGCGTCTTCGGTTACCAAGAATCAAGCAATCTCAGCTTTAGCTGTACAGCGCGTACCGAAGATGGTCGTGGTTCTGGTTGGGTCACACGTTCTGCGAACGATGTGCGCTTGTTTGATCCGCGTGAAGCGTCTGAAGTCGCGATCGAAAAAGCCTTGCGTTCGGTCGATGCTAAAGCCTTGGAGCCTGGTCGCTATACAGTTGTCCTTGAGCCAGCCGCATCCTCTGATATTTTGAATTTCATGTTTAATGCGTTTGATGCACGCTCTGCTGACGAAGGCCGCAGCTTCTTGTCGAAGAAAGGCGGCGGCAATCGCCTCGGTGAAAAGATGTTCGATGAGCAGGTTAATATTTGGACAGATCCTTGGGATGCGAATGCGCCAGTGGTGCCATGGGATGCGGGTTCTATGTTGCCACGTGAAAAAATGTCCATGGTCAAAAACGGTAAGATTGAGTCTTTGCAGTATTCGAATTTTTGGGCCAAGAAACAAGGCGTTGCAGCGCGCGGTCGTGCTGGCAATACCATCATGTCGGGTGGCGATAAGTCGACTGAAGAACTAATTGCATCGACCAAAAAAGGCATCTTGGTGACACGCACCTGGTACATCCGTTCAGTTGATCCTCAATCATTATTGGTGACAGGGTTGACTCGCGACGGTACCTTCTACATCGAGAATGGCAAGGTAAAACACCCAGTCAAAAACTTCCGCTTCAACGAGAGCCCAGTAACGATGTTGAATAATATTGAAGACCTCGGTAAAACGCAGGTTTTTGGTGATGGAAGAAAATCAGTCGTGCCAGCAATGAAACTACGTGATTTCAATTTCACGTCTTTGTCTGATGCGGTGTAATCAGCAAGAATTAGCAAAAATCAGTAAGTATCAACAAGTATTTGCAAGAGCGAGCAGGCTGGCATCGCCAGTCTGTAGCGCTTGCGTAAGGATGGGCTAGAGCAAGAGCATGAGTCGATACGATTTTTATTTTACGCGTTTGATGTACGACTCAGGTGACTGGGATGTGGATATCCGCATGCCCAGTAATGTATTGAACTCCTTGGTCGAATATACCACCCTACGCGTTGATACGGTGGAGCGAGTAATTGCGCTTGCTGATCCCAAGATGTTGGAGGCGCCGTTTTGCTATTTGGCAGGCCACAAGCTGGTGCAGTTCAATCCGCAAGAACGTAAAAATTTAGAACGCTATGTGAAGGGCGGCGGTTTTTTGTTTGTGGACGATTGTAATCACGACATTGATGGTTTATTCGCGAAATCGTTTGAAGCAGAAATGATCAAGATATTTGGTATCAAGGCGCTCAAGAAAATCCCGAATTCCCACCCCCTGTATTCGTGTTTTTTTAAATTCGATGGCCCACCGAATACCAGTGTTGAGTTGAACGGCTGGGGTGATGACTTAGTCCACGATTATCTAAAAGCCATAGAAATTGATGGCCGTATTCGTGTCCTGTATAGCAATAAAGATTATGGTTGCGAATGGGACTACGACTTTCGCAATAAACGATTTTTGGCGATTGATAACACCCGCTTCGCCGTCAATATTATTCAGTATGCATTAGGAGCATGAACGTGCAAGCCAGTTGGAATGAACAAGAAATTGCCGACCTCGGTCAAAAATTATCTGGCTTGACGGCCAGTATGTCGCAGGTCATCGTTGGTCAGAAAGACGTGATTGATTCCTTAGTGATTTGTTTGATTGCGGGTGGACACGCCTTACTCGAAGGTGTTCCAGGCTTGGGCAAGACCTTGCTCGTAAAATCCTTAGCACAAGCGACGGACTTGCAATTTCGACGTGTGCAATTTACGCCCGATCTCATGCCTTCGGATATCGTAGGCACTGAAATTTTAGAAGAAGATACCAGCACACGTCAGCGTGTGTTTCGTTTTCAACCTGGCCCGGTATTCACGCAAGTGTTGTTGGCCGATGAAATTAATCGGGCGCCGCCAAAAACGCAATCCGCTTTGCTCGAGGCGATGCAAGAACGCTCAGTGACTTTTGCGGGACAAACCCATCGCTTGCCACAACCTTTCTTTGTTTTGGCAACGCAAAATCCTATCGAACAAGCTGGCACTTATCCTTTACCCGAGGCCCAGTTGGATCGCTTTTTATTGCGCATCGATGTCGGCTATCCGACTGAAGAGGAAGAAATCGCGATGGTTTCGCGTACCACCAATGCAGGCATAGGCGAAGCAAGTGCGGCGATGGATGTGGCTAGCCTTTTACGTTTGCAACAACTCGTGCGAGTGATCGAAATTGGTGAGCATCTGTTGCGATATGCCACGCGTTTAATTCGCGCTACACGCCCTCAAGAAAGCCAAATCGAACGAGTGCGTCAACAAGTTGGTTGGGGTGCTGGCCCACGCGCTGGTCAAGCTTTGGTGCTGGCTGCTAAGGCTCGTGCTTTCATGCAAGGTCGCTTAGCCGTCACACGCGAGGATATCGGTGCGATGTTATTGCCCGTCCTAGCGCATCGAGTCTTACGCAATTTCGAAGCTGAGGCAGATGGAGTCGCGATAGCCGATATTTTGATGGCGATACGTGAACAGATTCAAGTCGCTTGAATTGATAAATGTTGAAAATCCTGCTGATTGCTTTATCCCACTATGCTTGATATCGCCACTCTTCTGGCCCATAGCAAAGATCTTGATCTCGTCGTCCGCCATGTATTGGCCGGTTTAGGTCATGGTTTGCACGCCGGTCGTGAGCGTGGTGCGGGCGTCGAGTTCTCGGAGTACCGCGCTTACGCACCAGGGGATGAATGGCGCCGCGTCGATTGGAAACTCTTAGCACGTAACGATCGTTACTACGTGCGCGAAGCTGAACGCGACAGTCACGTGGCGGTGTGGTTTTGGTTAGATGCAAGTGCATCGATGAGTGAAGCGAGCCATCGTTACGCCCAGGTTTCCAAACTAGCTTATGCGCGTGCAGTAATCGCTTGCCTAGCGGCGGTCGCCCAGCGACAAGGCGATGCTTTTGGCCTCTTGATTGCCCAACATGACAGCATCGATTACACCCCAGCTTCTCGTGGGCCACGGCAGTTGCAGCGTATCATGGCGCGTCTGAATCAAACCACTGCTGGCGGTGCGTTGCCGAATAGCGAGACCATACGCTCACACCTGCATTTTGCAAGGGCACCGAGCATGGTGTTCGCAATTGGTGATTTTCTAGAGCCACAATCCGCAACCGAAGAGGCATTACTGCGTTTGCGACGCATGCAACACGATGTGCGTGCACTGTGCCTTCGTACAGAAGCAGAAGTGAAAGCAGATTTTTCCGAGAACATGACTTACTGTGATCCAGAGATGCCGCAGTATTGGGTGGCCTTTGATCGCAACGCGAAAGACGTCTATTTACAAAAAGCGCAGGCGCACTTTGAGCAATTGCGTGCCAATTGTAGACGAGCAGATATTCCTTATTTAGAAGCCTGTATCGAAGACGACCCCACCAAAACCATACGTGCCTTTTTGCGCAAAGCGAGGCCGGTATGAGTGTTTTATTTAGCTGGTGGTGGTTGGGCTTGCCCTTGATGGCTTTGCCGATTTGGTGGCACAGGCAACGTCGTCAACAAACCTCTGCCCAGCCTTTAGCAACGGCGCGTTTTCTGGCGCAAACGGATCCGCGTTTGCAGAGTGTTTGGCGTTGGCGCCAACTCCTTCTTTTGATCTTGCGCCTGTTGATGCTTGCTTGCTTGTTAGCTTTGGTCGCGGGAATTTTTTATCGTGGCCGTGGCGATACTATTTTTATTTCCGAGCAGGCCGACAAGACGTGGGTGCAACAGCAACTGAGTCAGTCGAAGAAGGAGGCAGGGGGCGACTGGTCAAATGCCAAGATCGAGCGTGTGTGCGTGGAAGCGAGTTGTTCGGTTCAAACTGATCAGATATTGCCATGGTTGGCGCACCATCAACATGAGTGGAAACGCGGTAGCAAATGGTTAGTGTTGGCGAGTGCCAGTGATGGTCAGATCAGCGCTTTGCTGCCCCAGTTTGACAACGCATTGGACTTAAGAATTTCACCATTGACTTCACCAGAGAAGCTGTTGCCCGCGACCATCTCTATTGTCGTCAAGAGTGCACGATTCGCCGAATGGCAGGCATGGTTCAAAGTATTTGAACAAACGCTTGATGGGCGCTTGCATTTTGATGTGAAAGAACAATGGAATACCAAAGTACCTGCTAGTTTGGTGGTGTGGGAAAGCCCTTTGGCACCGACGGCAGAATGGCAAGCACCGTTGTGGTGGCTTAGTGAAGCGTCCGCTTTTGCAGCAGACATTGAGAATGCAAAAGATAAGCGCACCAGTGAATCTGAAGCGCTGAGCGCACTCGGACTCCGTGCTTTTGAAACTAAGCAAGGACGAGTGTGGTTGAAATCGGCAAACAGCGATTGGCCTCTAAACGAATTGGGAGGCGCCAAGCGCTTATTTGAAACTTGGCGCGCTCTGCAAAGTCAGCCACAGGGCTTTCCCTTGCAAGCGTTGTCCTTGCCTGCGGTAACCACAGCAACAACATCAGCAACAATATCTACAACAAAAAGTGATAGCGAACGCACGGACGATTCTGATGGTGAGAAAAAGGCCAATCTTGATCGCTATTGGATGTTGGCCTTGCTGAGTTTGTTTTGCTTAGAACGGATTGTGAATCATGCCCGACGCACTTAAGCATCTTCGCTCATCACTGTTCTTTGCCCTGCTCACTCAGCGGGTGTGGCTGTATCTGGCATTCGCAGCGCCTTGGATCGTGGCGCAGTATTGGCCCCCACTGATGTTGATCTTTTTCGGCTCTGCTATCGATGTGTGGCGTTGGCATCGACATCTTGATCGACATTTGGTGGCTATTCTCAATGCTACATGTATAGAGCTTGAAGATAGTAGCCAACTGCTATGGACGGCAAAAACACCGATTGCGCTCCTACAGCAGCGGCGCTTGTGGCAACGCGTCGGGACATTCCTCAATAAACAGCGCATTCAACATCTGGCGCAGAAATTACACATCTTTGGATGGCTTTTGCGTGTAGCTTTACTGATCAATCTCTTGTTGGCTGCATGGATATGGGTGCACGCCTCGCGAACAACGATTTCTTCTCCAATAATACCGTCTGCTGCGGTGACAGTAAAAAGTAGCATTGCTCGATTAAGTATTAAAGTCGCACCGCCAGCGTACACCGGCGTCGCCGCATTCGAGACTGAAGCCAAAGAATTGAATGTGCCTGAACATAGCTTCATCACTTGGTGTTTGCATCAGACATCGGGCGGAGATTCATCAAACACGATGCAAGAGATACGTTTGAGTAACGGACAGACACTGAGTTTGGGTTCGACAACCCAAGAACATAAGGAGAAGCGCTGCGTCGATTGGGAAGCGAGCGAAAGTGTATTTTGGATTTGGAGTGGCGAAGCAAAGCCACAACGTTGGAATATCAAAGTGAAATTAGACCAAGCACCAACGGTCGAAATACAGAAGCCCACTGAGATGTTGCAAGTTTTGGTGGCAGATACAAAACAGTTCTCGATGGCGCTGCGGGTAGTCGACGACTATAAAATTACGAACGCGACCTTGCATCTCACCTTGGCCCGCGGTAGTGGCGAAAATATTCGCTTTAGCGATAAAGAGTTGGCCTTGCCTCAAGGTGTAGACCCACGCTCGCGAGCTTGGCAAAAGCAATGGACCTTGAGCGAGCTTGGCATGGAGGCTGGCGATGAATTGTATTTCTTTGTGCAGGCAAGCGATAACGCTTTACCTACTCCACACATCACGACTTCTGCGACCTACACAGTGCGGCTGCCTTCACCCGAGGCAAAAGAAGAACAAACTTCAGTCTTGCCGATTTTGGTGAAGCCTGAGTCTTTACGTAGTCAACGCCAGATCATTATCGATACCGAGCAGTTGTTGGCAGACATGAAAGCCAATCCAAGACTAGCGCCCGCAGTGATTCGTAGCCGCAGTGAAACGATCGCCAATGACCAGGCCGCATTGCGGCGCCGTTACGGCAAATTCTTGGGTGAAGAGTCGACTCTATTTGGTGATGAAGCCGAAGGCGAACATGGCGAACATGATGAGCACGGAGGCCAGCAAAAAGGGGGCGAATATAAGCCAGTAGATATGGCAGCGGCCTATGGACATGCGCACGACCAAGAAGAAAATGCGACTTTGTTTGATGAAGCGACCAAGAAAATTTTACGCAAGGTATTGGCAGCGATGTGGGATGCAGAGAAGTCACTGCGGTCTTTAAGCCCTGTGACGGCTTTGCCGCCAGAAAACAAGGCCTTAGAAGGAATTAAACAACTACAACAGGCAGATCGCATATACCTTCATAAAGCAGCTTTCATCCCGCCTGTGATCAAAGAGGAAAAACGCCTCAGCGGCGATGTATTAGAGGCCAAGAATTGGAAATCTAAGCCCACGAGCCTAGCAGAGCGCATACCAACAGAGATTCGTAATCTCATCGATGATCTCGCGCAAGCGAAGCCGCTACCGGCTTTGTGGAGTAAAACTGCGAGAGCTTGGTTTGCGCAGAGTTTGAAAGACGAGGAACAAAGATTGGCGGCTCAAGCTGCTGTACAAGATGTACTCGATGGATGTGATAGTTGTCGTGCACCATTGCGGGCGTGGCTGCGCTCATCGCTAGGTGAAGGACAGCGTTTGTTGCAAGCGAATGACGCAGCGTCGCCAGACAGCAAGCCCGCTGCCACGAGCCGATGGCAGCGAGCATGGAAAGCCTCGGGATTATCATCTGAGCTTGAAACAGGAGCGCGCAAATGAATTGGCTCAACGGTATTTTGAGTTTGTTACTGATCGCAGTGGCCTTGTGGTCAATGCGCGGATACACGCGAAGGCTGGAGAAGGCTTTAGTATTGTGTTCAGCACTGTGTGTACTCGCCATACTGTGGCAGGAAAATTGGATACCTTGGTTGCAAGCGCAGTTGCCGCCAAAATCGCCATCCACCTTGGTTATTCATAGCGATAAACAAGCCGTCTTGACGCCGAGCTTACAAAGGCAAATTGAAGGCGCTCAACAAATTCAATTGCTGGGAGATGGCTATCGCCGGAGTCAATGGCAAGATATCAAGGCGAGGCCTTTGGTCTGGCAGCAAGACAAAGATAAACCGAGTCTGCAGCTGCAATTTAAACCGCAAGTCGCGTTAGGACGTGAGTTTGAATTAGTGATCCAGCGCCAAATGCACTCGCGCCCCGTTGTTGATCAAAGGCGAGGTCAGTGGCATGCCCAACTGTTGGCGGAGAACGGCGTGGTCTTGGCTGAGGAGAAAAGCAAAGAAGCGAGTTTGCGTTTGCGGTGGTTGGCCCCAGTTGCAGAACGTATGGTATTGCAAGCGAAAGTCTTCGATGAGAATGAGAGGCTGATTGATGCGGGGCCTATCCCTGTTGAGGTGAAGGCACTCAAACCTTTGCAAGTTTGGGGGCGTTTTGACGCCTCTTCATTTGATGCAAGATCACTGCAAAACGTGCTGCGCCAAAGCCAAGCACTGCTCGATTGGCAAACACGTTTGGGCAAAGATATTCAGCACATAGAAACGCCTGTTACTGAAATCACCAATACCGATTTGATGCTGATCGATGCTGCCTTTCTCGAGCAACAAAGTGGAGCGTCTTTGCAGCAGATATTGGCGCAAGTGGCCAAAGGAAAGACCTTGATGGTACTGGGTGCGAACGCGAATCAGACCAACTTTTGGCGCCAACGTTTTGAGCTTAATTTGCAAGCGAGTAACCTCACGAAAGATGCGGAAGTCACGGTCGATGTCGCAGGCTTTGGCAGCATGAGCCTAACCCCGAACGCATTCTCAGTGATGCCTAACAATGTGAGCAATGCAGGCAAAGCCTCGACTTGGCACGCATACCCACAAAGTAAAGGTAGTACGCCGTGGCTGTGGCAACGTTCGTGGCAAGGGGGGGGCATCGCGTGGATCGCGCTCAGTGATTGGCATCGACATGCGATCGCGACCCCGCAAAAACTCACGGCGTGGTGGCAACAAATTTTTGATCAACTTGAGTCTGCAGGACCTAATTCGCTTGGCATATCTTTGCGAGATGAAATGCCGCTGCTAGGTGAACGCCAAATTGTGTGCGCGCAAGGCATAGTGCAAGGAGGAATAAGCGCAGTTGAGAAAGTGGTCTTGCCTTTATCGAGCTATGCCGAGGCAGTGGATCAACTCTGTACTGCTTGGCGACCCATGCAAATCGGCTGGCAGGAATTAAGCTTAACAGCACCAGAATTGAAGTCACCCATGCAGCAAGGTTTTTATGTGTATGCGAATGATGCCTGGCCAACGTGGCAGCGGTATTTGAAAGCACAAGCGAACTTGGAGTTTGCTGAGCGGCTGCCAGCAAGGCTTAAAGCAGTCGCGCCGCAGCTTCCGATGTGGCCACTCTATTTACTTACAGCGCTGCTTTTGCTTGGCTTATGGCGTATCGACACAAAGCGCGCTTAGCGGCAAGAGGTGCAGTCCGCTTGTTTTTATGGCTTATGATTTTAATTTTGTAAAAACCATTTTTTGCAAAATTAAAATCAAATCTAACCGATGAAAATTTACTTTGACTAAATTAAATTTATTTTAGATCTGAAATGGTTGTTATTTAACTACGCTTATTTTAGTCACTATAACTTTGATCAAAACACAGCAAGTTCGCAATTTAATTCTTTGGCCAAGCTCGCCCAATGAATCTTCTCTTTCTCGTGCTGTGCAAATTCTCATGACTTGAACTACAGCAAGCATTTTCATGTGTGAACTCCTTTTTCTGCCATTACGCCTCGCTTTCAATCTCCTTCAAATTCGTTTCTACTGAAGTTCCATTGGTTCGATGTTTATCCCCAGGAACCAATATGTGATGCTGCGAGATTTGTGAATGCGTTGGAGTCTTCAGCATCGTTTTTTCTTCAGGACCTGCATAAGAACATGTCTGAACTTAGGAGGAAGTAAGATGAATAAGAAGTTGAAAGTAGCATTAGCTTTAGTATTCGGTTTGACCAGCGCTGCGCAAATTGCCTATGCCATGACGGTTAATTCGACCTACGTTAACAACACGGGTAATGAAATCCGCGGAATCTTTGGACGTTATTCCAACCCAACGATTTATCTCGATCGTCGCGCCTGTGGCGAATCTCAATTGTCGGCTATGGCATGTGGGCCGTACACCATTAGTGTCGGAAGTTCCTTCCTGCAAAACGCAGAGAACAATTACGGCAATTATGCGGCGAAAGCTATCTTAGGGCATGAATGGGGTCATACGATTCAATTTACCTATAACATCAATCCCGGTCAGCCTTACCTCGAGTTGCAGGCCGATTGCGCGGGCGGTTCTTTCATTCGTTATGCGGTCGATAGTTTGCGTTATCCGAACTTCTTAGCGACTGCCGTGAGTGCTGCACGTGCCTATGCAGGTGGTGATCATGGTACTCCTGCTCAACGCGATTACTACACACGTTGGGGCTACACTAATGGCATTTCCAAATGTCTGAATAACCTACCGCGCGTTTAATTTTTGTTGGCGGCATTGTTGGAACCAATGATGTAGGTAATCGGTAGAGTCACACTTTCAAAAGAGGTGTGACTCTCTGCTCAACGCAATGCTTAGATGCAAATAGAAGTGTCAGAATGAAGTGGAGCATGGCATGAAAAAAATGAATATCGTACTCACAGTGAGCGCTACATTGCTTGTTGGTTCAAGCTATGTTTTGTGGCAGTCGATGACTACACAAGAACAACGAGAGTTGGCGGCGGCAAGTGTTAGCTCTGCTGCAGGCAAAGATAAAGTAGAATTCGCGAGCAGTGCCTCACGCCCCGATGTTGGACATGCGCATGGTGAAAAAGCGAACCCTTGGCAAGCGTCGCCATTTCAAGTTGCAGGTACTCCGACGGCGATTCCTAATTTTGGACCGATGAATAAGCTTGACCCAGCTCAGGTTCCCGAGCCAGAGAAAGAAGTGGTATCGCCGGAAGAACTCGCGCGCCGTCAGAAGATGACGGCATTAGGCTATATGGTGCCTACTGACTACTACAGCAAAGATGTAAAAACCCTAAAGCAATTGGCGAAATCCGGCGATGCCTATGCAATGGTGCATCTCGGAGAAAAATATTATTTTGAATTAAACGGCCAGACAACGAATCCAGATTTTGAACAAGGTCTTGATTATCCTGCGGCAGCCAAACAATCGTTTAAAGACGCCTTGGTCGCAGGTAACGTCAGATCAGCAGGCATCATTGCTGAACTGTATTTTCAAGAGAAGAATCCAACCGAAGCCTATGCCTGGCACTTAATTTCGGATCAACTTGGTGACGATATCAGTGCCAATTGGTTCCGTCGTACTGAGATGGCACAGCAAGCGACACCGGCTATCAAGCAGGCGGCGGCAACTCGTGCAGCACAAATTATGAGTGAACTTAAGCTCGCTAAAAAATCGAGCTAGGCGCGAAGACACTTTTGACGCCGAAACTCAATCAAGACCGTAAATGAAAAAGCGCGAATTTTTTAAGTGTTTCAAAATTTCGCGCTTTTTGTTTCTATCGAGACGCCGTAGCGAAGCAAGCTCGAAATTACTTACTCGCAGCTTTCACCACTTCGCCCGCTTTGATCACCACTGCGACATTTTCTAAGAGGCGTACGTCTTTACTTGGATCACCCTTGACGGCGACCATATCGGCAAAACGACCTGCTTCGATGATACCGACATCTTTGCTGGCCAAGGCTTCTGCAGCATTGATCGTCGCCGCTTGAATTGCTTGTACCGGCGTCATGCCATATTTCACCATGGTGGCGAATTGTTTTGCGTTGTCGCCATGTGGGTAAATACCGGCGTCGGTACCGTACACCATTTTCACGCCGGCTGCGTGCGCTTTGCGGAATCCTTCGCGTTGGATGTCTGCGACTTCGCGGTCTTTACGCAAATTATCTTCAAGCACACCATTCTTTTTACCTTCCGATTGCGTGTAATCGGTGTTGTAAATGTCCATTGACAAGTAGGCGCCATGCTTCTTAGCGAGCGCAATACCTTCATCATCGATCAAACTGGCGTGCTCAATGGTGTCAATGCCAGCACGAATCGCATCCTTAATACCTGATGTGCCATGTGCATGCGCTGCCACGCGCAAGTCCCATTGATGTGCTTCCTCAGCAATGGCTTTCATTTCCGTTAGACTTAATTGCTGTTGGCCTGGTTCAGTATTGTGTGAAAACACGCCACCAGTCGCACAAATCTTGATGACTTGCGCACCATACTTACGTAATTCGCGCACACGTTTGCGGCCTTCTTCTGGGCTATCGGCGTTGTATGGGCTACGTTGATTCATCGACGGTGGGAAGAAAGTCGAGTCGCAATGACCGCCGGTAGCACCGAAGGAATACGCAGCGGTAACGATACGTGGACCACGCACTTTTCCTTCATCGATGGCCTCGCGCAGTCCTACGTCATTCCATGCGTCTGAACCCACATTGCGTACCGTAGTGAAGCCTGCATCCAAAGTGCGGCTGGCGTGAGGAACGGTGATGATAGACCAGAAGCGATCGTTAAATTGCAGCGTGTTATAGCCGCCATAAGTGGGATCACTATCGAGATGGACGTGCATATCGATCAAACCTGGAACCAAGGTCATACCTGCTAAATCGATTTTCTTGGTATCGGCAGCAACACTCTGTGCACCTTGCTTCACACTAACGATACGACCATCGCGCACTAAGATCTGCGGATTCGCGATCATTTTTCCTGTACGCACATCGAGCATTTGGCTCGCGGAAATCAAAACATCAGCCGCTTGCGCATAAGCTGAAAAACTTAAAGCAGCGGCAATCGCCGTCAAAGAAAAAGCAAACTTCATTGAGTAACTCCAGTGAGAGAAAAAATACAGCAGGTGCTGAGCGCTGCTTAGTATCGCGTTTGTATCGGGCATGGTCAAACCATAGCGCAGAATCTGACGTACGCTACCAACAATCGAGTCATAAATGAATAAATTGAAAAGCAAAAAGCCCACCAAATGGCGGGCTTCGTGAACAACAATAAGTATAAAAAAGCATGCATCGAATTCCCATCCCACCGACGCTATCTGCGAAGTGTGTGATGTGGTCTCAAGCCCATGCTATCTGCATGGTGCCCTTGTGAAATTCAATTACGGCGGGTTCGTTCCGCTGTTCTTATTCTGTGTTGGGTGAGTTTGCCGCAACCGGTACGGCATACCGTTACACCATCTTCGCTTGCCCACACTATCTGTGTGGTGCTACACGCCGGTGAGAACGATGAGGCAAAGCCTCAATCACTTTTCTTTGATTGCGATCGATGAACTTTTGTCTTCCCAACGCTATCTGCGAAGTGGTCAACGTCAGTGCATGATGCAATGGCGAATCTCTGTCTCAATTAAAAATTGATTACAAAACCTGAATATTGCTGGCTTTGTCGCCTTTAGGGCTAGCAGTGCGTTCAAACGAAACACGCTGATTTTCCGAAAGGCTTTTGAAACCATTGGATTGAATGTCCTGGAAATGGGCGAACAGATCCGCACCACCTGTATCTGGTGTAATAAAACCAAAACCTTTTGCGTCGTTGAACCATTTGACGATGCCTGTTTGTTGAGTCATGTTATTTCCTTCGTTGTATCGATCTAGCTGTTTTACCGGCGGCTTAATGTCGCGCAGCTAATGTTGCATTGATCTTTTTTCTTGAAGCAAAGAGGGATGAAATCATATACAAATTGAATTATGCGTATGAAGCCCATTTTGCCCGTGGACGAAATTGTCCTGTGGCACTGAGAACCAAGAGATGAAACCGAAGGAGAACAAACAGAACGACTAGAAGAGAACAGCCATGCGGAATTGGGACCAACAATATTACGACCTGATGCAAGTACAGGACGCAATATACAGGGCTTTTTGGAAATCACCTAATTATATTTTGGAAAAATGAAAAATAGTGTGAAGTTGCGAAATACCAAATTGGCCAGATGGCGGCGAACATTGAAGTTGACCGCCATACTAAACACGTACTTGAGCGTATCAACGGAAGAAGTTGTATCGCGCAGTGTAAGCTATCCGCACTTCCTTGCCGAGGTTGGAGCCATCGCAAGTTATATTGGGTGCTTTTCCATCTTTAGTTGAAACACGCTGAATACTTTTTACTTGAGAAAAGATTCCAGTACCGCTGTTTGACTTCGCCTTCAGCAGCAACAAAGGAATCGCATTTGCATCGGCGCTGTCGGCGCGTGCAACGACTTCGCCAACTACTTTACTGCCATCATTGCTTTCCCAGCTTGGTCCAGCATAGTGTTTGCCGACTACATTGCCTTGTTGGTCGAATAGTTTCGCTTCTGGCGCGAGGAAAACCCATTCATATTTATTGGAATCCTTGGCATTTGTTTTGCAAGCATAAATTTGCACGCCTTCGGCCGCAAAATCGAAAGTAAAACTTTGATCAGCGGGAGCTTTCAAAGCTTCTGGTGCTGCTTGTACGGGAGAGGTTGGAACTGTAGTGCATGCATTAAGAGTGGCAAGCATAAATGTGAGTAGACTGACTTTGTGTTTCATATTTTTCTTTAAGTAATGTAGGAGCAATTTGCTGCTCTCAAGGCAAGTAAATGCTCTGAACAGCGGTATTGCCGTGGTTTTGTTGCTTGTTGACCCTAGCTTAGACACCATATTGGCGACTTCATGCTTGCTTTGAGTGATAATAGCTCGTAGAAAATCAGGCAAGCAAAAGACCAAAGATGTTGGCTATTGAATAACTGTGTTGAGAGTACTTAGATTCATAAAAGTTCATAAAAATTTATAAAAATTCACTAAGTCGAAAGAAATTGCCAAATGCAGGTTAAGCAAGCATATGTCGCTGCGATGGATAAGCCACTGACTTCCGCTCAGCGCTTAATTTTTTTTAAGCGCCTCCAGACACTAACGAATAAGATCCACGCCACCAATGCGGTGGATCAGATCATGCTTGATCTTACCGCCGATATTTGTGATCTATTCGATTGTGATCGCCTGACCATTTATGCAATTGCGCCAGACGGCAAGAACCTTATTTCTAAAGTAAAAAAAGGATTGAATTCATTCAGAGACATACGTTTACCGATTTCTGATCAGAGTATCGCTGGCTATGTCGCTGGACATCGTGAAGCCTTGTGCATTCGTGATGTCTATGATGAGGAAGAGCTAAGGCGCGTTTCACCACAATTACATTTTCAAAAAGCGATCGATCAGAAGACTGGGTATAGAACGCGCGAGATGTTAGCTGCGCCTATTATCGAAACCAAAACAGGACTGCTGGTTGGCGTGATTCAATTTATTAATAGCCGTCATGGCGACCCTTTCACTATCATCGCACAAGAAGGTGTGAAAGAGCTATGTGAAACACTGTCGATTGCTTTTTCGCAGAAGAGTCGCGTGATTCAAATCCCGCCATCTAAGTTAAATTATTTAGTGACGGAAGGTATTGTTTCGATTGCCGAATTTGAAGCGGCGATCGCCAGTGCGCGACTTAAGCAGTGCGACCTTGAGGATGTCTTGATCGATGAATTTCAAGTATCGCCTGAACAAATTGGGCATGCATTAGCAAAATTTTTTAATGTGCCTTATGAGCCTTTCCAAGCAGATCGCGTGATTGATGTTGAGTTGATCAAGCGGTTGAAACGCCAGTATGTCGATGAAACTGGGTGGCTCCCAGTGTCAGATGAAAAGAGCGGCATGACGGTATTAGCGCTCGACCCCGAACAAGTGAAAGCGACGCGCGTGGTGAGTATGATTTTCCCTGGCGCACATTTACATTTTAAGACCACCACTCGACGCGAATTCAAACAAACAGTTGATCAATTCTTTGGGCAAACGGCAAATACAGGTTCTGTTGATGAACTTTTATCTGGGCTTGAAGAAGATGATGAAGAGCACTCAAATAATCAAAGTAATGAGGTGTCCGCCGCGGTAGAAAATGAATTAGTGAAATTGCTGAATAAGATTATCGTCGACGCTTATCAACAAGGTGCTTCTGATATTCATATTGAACCTCGACCCGGCAAGGAAAAAACGCTAATCCGATTCCGTAAAGATGGCTCATTGACGCCATATATCGAAATTCCGGCCAGCTACCGCAATGCACTGCTTGCACGTATCAAGATCATGTGTGATCTCGATATCTCCGAAAAGCGCAAACCGCAAGACGGCAAAATTAAGTTCAAAAAATACGGTCCTCTCGATATTGAATTGCGGGTGGCGACCATCCCCTCAGCCGGTGGTATGGAAGACGTGGTGATGCGTATTTTGGCGGCGGGGGAACCAATCCCGCTCGAGAAATTGGGGATCTTGCCGCACAACCTCAAACGCCTCAAAGACGTGGTTGATAAACCGTATGGTATTTTCTTTGTATGTGGACCAACCGGCTCAGGAAAGACCACCACTTTGCATTCGGTTTTACATTATCTCAACCGACCCGAAACCAAAATTTGGACTGCGGAAGATCCAGTAGAAATTACGCAAAAAGGCTTACGCCAGGTTCAAGTCAATCGTAAAGCGGGGATGGATTTTGCTACAGTGATGCGCGCCTTTTTGCGTGCCGATCCTGATGTGATTATGGTTGGCGAAATGCGCGATAAAGAAACCGTATCGATTGGTCTAGAGGCTTCACTAACAGGCCACTTAGTGTTCGCTACTTTACACACCAATAGCGCACCAGAATCGATCATACGTTTGCTGGATATGGGCATGGACCCATTTAACTTTGCCGATGCTTTGCTTGGTATCTTGGCGCAACGTTTAGCGAAGCGTTTATGCAGCAATTGCAAAGTCGCTTACCAACCAAGTAAAGAAGAAATCGCGAGTCTGCTCAATGAATATTGCGCAGAGCTATTACCAACCACGGAATTTCAACAAAGCCCTGAAGCGGCAAAGTTAAAAGTACTCAAACACTGGATGCGTAGCTATGGCGATGAAAAAGGTCAATTGACTTTATATCGCGCGCAAGGATGTGATAAATGTAGTGGCGGTTATAAAGGTCGTGTTGGTCTCCATGAATTAATGGTAGGAACCGACCCAGTCAAGAAGTTAATCCAAGAGCACGCACGCGTCGCACAACTCTTTACTGCGGCACTCGAAGACGGCATGTTGACCTTGAAGATGGATGGCATAGAAAAGGTCTTGTCGGGCATCACCGATATGAAGCAGGTGCGCCTGGTATGCATTAAATAGTCATGCATTAGATACTGATGCAGTGAAGATTCGACATGGCGTTCAGTATGTTGATTGCGCTGAGTAATTCGCTTGACTGGAATATAGTTTGTGCCTGTGTTAGCATTTTTGCTTTCTTCCGCGATATGAGTGAAAGCACATGAAAGCTTGTTGGACTATCCCATTCTTTATTTTCCCAGTCTTTCTCTTTAGCACGACCCTTAGCAGTCAGGCGCAAGAAGCTAACCCTAGCCTAAGTGCCATATCCAACTCTTCATCGAACACGATAACAGTGCTGAAGAGCCGTGCAGAGCTGGATCAAATGTTGGCGCAAGGGCCGAACATCTTGGATCAACTCACACCCTATTCGCGCGAACAACTACTACACAATGTTGAATGGCGTAATGGTGTGATAAGTCGCTTTGCCTTTGCGATACCAATTGCAGAACTTGAACAAGAGCAGGCTAGACAGGTTTATGCCATGTTTGGGATTGAGCGCTTCTTTCCGAAAAAATTTCCGCTTGGAAGTCCGCTTCGATATGACGATGTTGGCCCAGCATACGAAGCGCTTGTCCAAGGAATGAATCAAGCCTTGAACCTTGATCAGGAACAGGCAAAATCAGAAGATCTGAAGATGGTGTGGTCTGCGACGAACTTGTTCTACAAGGAGCAGCTGTCGCCATTATTGAAACCATCGAAATTGGCATCGACGAGTAAGGGAAATCTGTTGGTGTTATTTGAAGTGATTGACACAGTTGTTCAGATGACTGACGCGAAGAAGATTTTAGAGGATTTAAAGCGCATTCACAAAGAACTGAATCACCGCGGTATCGATACCCGCCGAAATTTGGATGAACGTTTGTTGAAACATATGCTTACCCAGCGCGACCTTGAAGGCGCTCGCGCACTGGTGGCTAGTCGACCACATCTCTCCGATGTGGTCATTCCTAAACTGTTTGATGCAGAAACGTCGAAGATGGCAGGCTTAACTGTATTAACTGAAAAAAATGGCCAACTTCAGACCAAAGTTTTACCAGCTGTTAATGGAAAGACGCAAGTCTTACTGGTTGTATCGGAGCACTGTGGCTTTTGTCAAAAGTTGTTCGCAGATCTAGAGCACGATTCGCAACTGTATGCGCGGTTTTCACGTGCGCAAATCGTTCTGATTTCTGCCTTGGAAAATGGTATACCAATGGATTTTGTACGTCAGTGGAATGCCAAGAATCCCGCACTTCCTATGTATATGCCTGGTAAAGAGGAACAATGGAAGTCTATCGATGTCAACGGTTGGCCTCAGTTTGTGTTTATGAAAAATGGCAAAGTACAATCTCGAGAGCGTGGTTGGCGTAACGATGGAAGCTCTAAGGAAAACGTCATTCATGCCTTAGAAAAGGCTGGTTTGTAGCGGTGTTTCAAATAATGGACAAGAGTCGTGTCCATCGTATCAGTCTAATTTTTGCCACCTTCAAGTCCCGCTTAATAGCGACATACTCGATGTTCGCTTGAAATAAATGTCAACGCTTTGAGCTAGCTCTGCGTTTCAAAGCTTTGCTTTGAGATCTTCACCTGGATGCGCGAATTCTCGCGTGGCACCTTAAAATCAACACACAAGGACGAAAATGAAAAATAGAATCGAGTCGATAGGTAAAGTCTCTCCTCTTTTATGTAGGCAGACTGCGGTTGCAGGTGCGGTTACTTTGTTTTCTAGCCTAAGTTTATCGGTGTATGCACAGGAACAGGATCTAAACGCAGTAAAAACTCCCGTTCGCGTCGAAATCACCGGTTCCGCAATTAAGCGAGTCGATAGCGAATCCGCTCTGCCAGTGCAAGTGATTAGCCGCGAAGATATTCAGAAGGCGGGTGTGACCACAGCTTCTGAATTATTATCTAGAGTTGCTGCCAATGTCGGTGGTTTGACCGACGGTATTAGCATTAATGTTGGTGGCGATCAGCGCGGCTTTAACTCTGCTAATTTGCGCGGTCTCGGCACGTCATCGACCTTGATCCTACTGAATGGCCGCCGTATGGCGAACTTTGCTTCACCTGGTGATGATGCAGGTGTTGATCTGAATAATATCCCTGCTGCTGCGATTGAGCGCGTTGAAGTTTTGCTTGATGGTGCTTCGTCTCTCTATGGAACAGATGCGATTGGTGGGGTCATTAACTTTATCACGCGTAAAGATTTTCAAGGTTTTGAAGCGAGCACCTATTGGGGCCGCACACAAGAAGGGGGCGCATCTAAACGCACCTTTACTTTAGGTGGTGGTATCGGTGATTTGCAAAAAGATGGTTACAACGTTTTCGCGGTGTTTGATAATCAACATACCGGTAGTCTGTTCACTTCACAACGTAAGTTTATTCCTGCATTGCAAATTCCTCAGCGCTTAGGTCACTTGTTATCGAGTTATACCGACCCCGCTAATATTCGTCTAACCTCAAATCAACGCGATTACCTGCAGGAGCAAGGCTTCAAGATTAATGGTAAGCCGATTACCAATCGTTTGATAAATCTCTCGGTACCGAATTGCAAACCAGCGGCTAACTTGTATTTGCCAGCGGGTACAGGTGGTGTTGATGCTTGTACTTACGATTACATGGGCGATACCGAGCTTTATCCTAAGTCAGAAAAAAGTAGTTTATTGAGTCGCGCCGTATTTCAAATTAATCCCAATCATCAGTTTTACGCAGAGGCTTCTTGGAGCCAAGCAAAGACGTATTACGTAGGCTCTTCAGCACGGGTAACTGGCTATATCGATTACAAAAAAGTGCCGCAGTTGGCCAACACGGGCCTCGATACACTGGTCGATGATGATGTGCCTGGTGAGTTGACATTGCGTATGCGTTTGAAAGAAGCAGGCAACCGAACCAGCGAATTAACCAGTGAAGCGCAACGCGTGGTCGCAGGATTCAATGGTAATGTCGCAGGTTGGGATTACGATATTGGTCTCAATCAAAGTGTCAATACAGTGCGCGATAAAGACACCCATGGCTATGTGCTATACGACAAACTGCTCAAGGGAATCGCCGATGGTTTGATTAATCCGTTTGGCCCTTCAAGTGCAGCGGGTGTAGCGCTTATCAATAGTATTCAAGTCAATGATGAGGTACGCCATGCACGCGGTACTATGACCAGTCTTGATTTCAAAGCTTCCCGTAGTTTAATGCGTATGGATGGCGGTGATATGTCTCTCGCAGTTGGCGGAGAATTGCGTCGTGAGCGTACGGTGTTCACACCATCTGCTTTGCTAATGAGCGACAACATTAATAATGATTTCGCGCCAGAGGGCGGACGTGGCACTGATGATGCACGCAATGTTGGCGGTATTTTTAGTGAATTACTAGTGCCGTTTAGCAAGCAGTGGGAAGCGCAATTGGCGGTGCGCCATGATCATTATCAAGGCGTTGGTGGTGCGAATAGTCCGAAATTGGGTCTGCGTTATCAGCCAAGTAAGGACTTATTGTTCCGTGCCTCTATCGGCAGTGGTTTCCGTGCACCGTCTATGTCTGACTTGTATCGCCCACTTGTCGTCAGCTCTACGGCGACTTTGCCTGATCCTGTGAGTTGCGCAGCGAACGATAATGATCTTTCGATTTGTGCCGACAACTGGACTACACGTCGTTACAGTAACCCCAACTTGAAACCAGAGCGTAGTCGTCAATATACATTGGGAATGATTTTTGAACCAAGCCGTCAATGGACTTTCAGTGCCGACTATTGGAACATTAAGCGCACCGATTTGATTAGTGAAATCGGTGACGACATCATTCTGGGTAATCTCGCCAAATACGGTAATTTGGTACACCGCAGTGAAGATGGCGATATCGACTACATTGAGCTACGCAAAGAAAATCGCGGTGCTCAAATTGCGACAGGTTTGGACTTAGCGGTCGAGCTGCACGGGATTAAAACCGAGTTCGGAAAATTCAGTGCACGCATGTTGGGTACGGTGATGCTCGATTCGAAAATTCAAACCAATCCTGGCGATAAATATGTGAGCAATCTCGGCAAGTTCGTGACAGATGGTGTGGTGCAACGCTGGCGTCATCGTTTGACTTTAGGTTGGGAACAAGGTGACTATGCTTTGAATCTTGGAAATACCTATTACTCAGGCTACGATGATCAAAATTCAGCGATTAATATTGATGACGGTAGTATCGTCGCTGCGAACAAGGTCAAAGCTTACTCTCTGTGGGATTTGTCTGCAGCCTATAACTACAATAAGTCTTTGACGGTACGTGCGGGTGTTCAAAATTTATTAAACACAACGCCACCGTTTTCGAATCAGGCTAACTTCTTTATCTCAGGTTACGACCCGAGTTACACCGATCCACGTGGACGTTTTTTCTATGTGAGCGCGCAATACTCGTTTAAGTAAATAGGAATATCGCCAGAATCGCTAGAAAGGCGCCTCTCGCTGTATGCGTTGAGGCGCTTTTTTCTTGGTGCTTTGCGTGTAAAATGGAGGTCTAGCATTGTTTGTCGCACGTCCTTACTTTTATTGATCTATGGCCTATTTGCTCTCAATTTCTCATATTCTCGCGGCGATCTTTTTTGCGATTCACGCGGTGCGCAATCGTAAGGAGTTGTACTGGGTGATGATCTTGATTTTGTTTCCCTTATTCGGTAGCGTGATCTACTTCTTTGCGGTGTACCTGCCAGATTCACGTATGCCTGGGCAGGTAAGAAAAGTCACCAATGCTGCTATGAGCGCGCTTGATCCAGGACGCGAATTACGTGAGGCGAAGCAAGCGTTTGAATTAACACCTTCAGCGCAAAATCAGATGCGTTTGGCCGCAGCTTACCTTGAAACGGGTGATGCGCAGCATGCAGCGCAATTGTATGAGGCTTGTTTGCAAGGTCCGTTCGCGAATGAAAAGGAAATGCTCTATGGCGCTGCGCGAGCGCGTTTGCAAAACGGTCAAAGTGCCGCAGCGCTAGAGCTCTTACAAAAAATTCGTAACGCTGATGCAGGTTTTCGCAAAGAAGCTATGTACATTCTGTTTGGTAGAGCTTATGGCGCAGAAGGGAAAAACGCAGAAGCACGTGTCGAATTTATGGAGGCGGTGTCGCAGTTTGGTAGCGTCGAGGCCTATGTTGAATATGCGATTTGGGCCTTAAGTGTGGGTGAAATCGAAACCGCACAAGCGCAACGTAATGAAATCGAAAAGCTGAAAAAACATTGGAATAAACATCATTTGGTGTTTCACAAAGAAAATCTACAGCGCCTCGAGCAAGCTTTTGCAGGTGCGAAGAAGTTAGGCTAGCACTGAAAAGCAAAGTAATAGTTAAGACAAAAAGAAAGGCGACTGATGCGATTCGGTCGCCTTTCTTTTTTTCATTCCAATCTATGTTCGATTAGCGTTGCAACACCCCATGCAGGCGTTCCGGCAAGTGGCTAGCTGGATGTGTCGATGAAAAAACATAGTGCTGGAAAATACTACCCCAGGCTTCGCGCTGTGCAGGTGGCAGGTCTTTAAATCCTAATAAGGCTTGCATCAGCAGACCATAGGGCGATGTCTTGTTCTCAGTCGAGAAGTTCGAACCGCCCCACCAATAATTGGCCAAAATATTAATCTGATCTAATGATTCGACATGGTGCCACCAAAGATTAGGAATAAAGATTGCATCACCTGGTTCGAGGATCGCGGTCTGTGCGTGTTTTAACGCTTCTGCAAATCGTGGATAACGCAGCAGGTCTGGATCACGCAAATTCACCATACTGATGGGTGAAGGCGTAGGCGCGAAGTCTAGTGGGCCGATATAGAGATTGGCGATTTGTTCGGGAGGGAACAAAATAAATTGCCGACGCCCACTCACCACGCAGGCGATATTGTCAGAACCATCGATGTGGGTCGGTGTGGTAATTTTATTGCCGACCCAAATTCGCGGAATAATTTCCTGAGGAACCAAGGGCATAGCGTGATCTGCTAACAAACTAGGCAGGCATACAGACATCAGAGCACTTTGTACTGCCACAGATGGTGAGCTCGGAAGTTGTGCATATCGAAACAGTTGTTCTAGTACTTTTGTCAGAGGTAAGCGATTCTTAATGAAGTTAAAACCATCTAGCACTTCGTTATAGAACACGCGCCCCAGATGCTCGGGGCGCAGCATGATCGCATCAACATCCATACCGCTATCATGATTCACCAAGTGTTGAAGTAACTCGTGCGTAGAGCGTTTGGCTAGCTCAACCATAGGCCATGTATTCACAAGGCCACGAAATATACAGGGCTGATAGTGTTGCATTCGTTCTGCAATCGTCTCTTGGCTTAGATCGCTATATTCTTTGATGGCGAGAAATTCTGTGCTCATAGTTTCCTTAATCGTGTCACACCGTGCGTTTAGTAAGCGTTAGTAGGCGTGACATCTATTCTAATCGTCCGTTGCTAAATCATAGACGGTGGCTTACGGCTTTGAATGATGTCTCAAAAAATCGACAAAAGACGGGTTTAAAGTGGGAAAAGCACCAAAGCTCAAACTTGCTATAGAAAATAGATGCTTTTGAATTTGGTAAATATCATTAAATCGTCTAAAGTTGCTTGTGGACTAGTATCGCTTATGTGATACTGGTATTTACGTGTAAATTGCAAGTGTGCCTTCATCTTCGTGCTCAATGAAGCCATATAGTGGAGCCATGTGCAATCTGATTCTGAACGGAGAATAAAATGAAGATGATAAATCCTAAACAACAAGGCTTCACACTGATAGAACTCATCGTTGTGATCGTTATTTTGGGCATTTTGGCGGCCACCGCCCTACCTAAATTTGCCGATTTGGGCAAAGATGCGCGGATCGCTGCATTGAATGCTGCTCGTGGCAGTATGTCTGCAACTGCGGCGATGGCCCACGGCAAATACTTGGTGACGACACCGTCTCCTACCACAGTAACTTTGGAAGGAACAGTAGTGACATTTGCGACAGTTGCAGCCTCTGGATATCCAAAAGCAGATACGAATTTCGCAAACGCTGCTGGTCTGTCTACAAGTGATTATCAGATTATCCCAGCGGGTACTGCGGCAACGGCTAATTCGCCAGTGACGAGCGCCACTGAAATTGCTTTAATTCCTATCAGTGTGTCTGGCTCGCCAGCTGGTCTGAATTGCTATGTGAAGTACCAAGAGCCGGTATCTGCAACGGCTGCTCCAGCAGCACCAGCGCCAGTGACGAGCAGTTGCTAACGGCATCGGAAGTTTTATTCGAGTTTTAGATTTATTTTGACCAATTAGAGGAAATAAAATGAACAGCAAATCCAAACAAAAAGGTTTCACCTTGATTGAATTGATCGTCGTGATCGTGATTTTAGGTATTCTTGCCGCAACCGCATTACCAAAGTTCGCTGATCTCGGGAGTGATGCCCGTGTTGCCTCTTTAAACGCTGCTAAAGGATCTCTGGCGGCAGCTGCGGCGATGGCACATGGAAAATATTTGGTCACTTCACCGGCGCCTGCTAGTATTACAGTCGAAGGTGCGACAGTTACTTTTGCTACAGTGGTGGCGTCTGGTTATCCAAAGGCAGATGCAGGATTCGCGACTGCAGCCGGATTAAATTCAACTGATTACACAATTATTCCATCAGGTTCTGCGGCGACCGCAAATTCACCTGCCACAACAGCAACAGAGACGGCAGCAATTCCAGTGAGTGTGGCAGGTAGCATTAAAGGTTTGTCTTGCTATGTTAAATACGCTGAACCAGCAACAACGACGTCGGCACCAACCATTACTATGGTCACGACTTCTTGCTAAAAATCGGGCTCTTTGATAAGAGCGGGTTCATGATGTCGACTGATAATAAATTTGGTGTTCAAAACATGGCTAACAAGCAATCCGGTTTCACTTTGATTGAATTAATCGTAGTCATCGTTATTTTGGGAATTTTGGCAGCGACCGCGTTGCCAAAATTTGCTGATTTGGGATCAGACGCTAGGATTGCCTCGTTAAAAGGGGCGCGCGGTTCATTGAGTTCAGTTGCAGCTATGGCGAAGGGTAAGTATCTTGTCACCAGCCCTGTACCGACTACAACAACCATGGAAGGTGTTACGGTGACATTTTCAACTGCTTTCGCGTCGGGTTACCCTAAAGCTGATGCCGCTTTGGCCGCAGCTGCAGGTCTTAACACGACTGATTATACGTTGATACCTCCAAGTACAGCCGTAACAGGCAATTCGCCAGCAACTACTGCAACCGAAATTGCTTTGATACCCGTGAGTGTTGCTGGTTCAGCAAAAGGCCTGAGTTGTTTCGTTAAGTATACCGAACCGGCTTCAGCAACTGGCAGTCCGACTATTGCAGTTACGACGACTAGCTGTTAATCGTTGACTTGAATCGATATAAAAGGCTTCGAACGAAGCCTTTTTTCAACTCTAATGTGTAATTGTTTACCCCAAAGCCGAAAGCGTTCTTTTGCCAATACCACTTCGCTTCGCTTTCGAACTTGCTAACTTGAGTGTGGATCGGCGGCTCACTCTTTGGACTTCTTCGCTTGACTCCACTGTTGGCTCAGCCAAAACAAAAATCTCAACTGCTTCAGCCAATTTTTTTGCCTGTTGATGCATATTATCAGCAGCGGCTGCAGCCTCCTCAACCAAGGAAGCATTCTGTTGAGTGATGTTGTCGAGCTGCCCTAAAGTCAAATTAACCATTTGTATGCCACTTACTTGCTCGGCGCTGGCGCGAAAAATTGACTGCATATTTTCAGACACTAGGGCAATTGTCGCGACAATGTTCTGCATGGTTTCGCCGGTATTTTGTACCTGTCGATTGCCAGCTTGAACTTGTGCCTCTGAGGTTTCGATCAAACCTTTGATTTCCTTCGCCGCTTCTGCTGAGCGCTGCGCTAAATTTCGTACTTCAGTCGCGACCACAGCAAAACCGCGTCCTTGTTCACCTGCGCGTGCAGCTTCAACCGCGGCATTGAGTGCAAGTATATTGGTTTGAAATGCAATGCCATCAATTACGCCAATGATGTCGTTAATCCTTCGCGATGAAAGTTGGATTGACATCATCATGTCCACTAATTCGCTCACCATTTCGCCGCCTTGTTTGGCGATCGATGTCGCATGTTTGGCTTGCTCGTTTGCGTATTGAGCACTTTGCGTATTTTGCTGTACGGTGGTCGTCAATTGTTCCATCGAGTTGGAAGATTCGGCGAGTGAACTTGCCTGTTGTTCCGTGCGAGTTGAGAGATTCATATTGCCGTTGGCGATCTCACGCGAAGCGATGGCAATGGTGCTGGTTCCCATCCTAATGTGAGTGACCAGAGTCGCGAGAACTTGGCGCATGCCTTCAAACTCGGCTTGAAGTTGGGCCAATTCATCTTGACCTTGCATTTGTATGGGATGGCTGAGATCGCCTTGGCTGATTTTCGATGCAGCGAGACTGAGAGATCGTGTTTGGCGAGAAAAAGAAAGATAGAAGCAGCACAGTAAATAGGCCGCGATAGAGAACATCAGTAGAATCGTCGCTAAAATGGCATTGCGATTCCATTCCATCGTCTTCATCCTTTGCTCCAGTTTACCTGCCATCATCAAAGCGATAGCTTGATGGATTTGGTCCCACTTGTTTGCGCAAATCATGCCTGCTGCTAAGTATTTGGTACCGGTATCTTGGTCTAAGGTATTGAGTACTTCTTTCTTTGTCCGCTCCAAAAATACTTGATGTTCAGTGATCAAACTTGATACCTGACCGTTCAGCGCCGCGAGTTGAGGGTCGTTTGCAAGCGCCATTTCAATTTGTGATTTGATCTTAACTAGATCGCGTTGATTAAGTATGACGTTGGTGCTGATTAAAATATCTTCATTCGCCTCCATTAAACCAGTGTCGATATAAGAGGCCCCGCGTGCAGACGTATCGATTAGCGTAGACATCAGTTCAGGAATTGCTTTGCTGTATAAATGGATGAGGTAGTAGGTCTCTACCTGAGGATCTAAGCTGAGCTGGCGTTGATCTGCGATTGTGGTGCGAAGTTTGTCGAATTTCTCCGATAAATCGATGCTCATTCGGTATACCTGCGCAGGTTTTGTACCTTCTGGTGGTGCCTGAATTTGTCGCCATGCATCTTGCAGGCTTCCTAGTTCTGCATTGAAAGCGGAATCGTGTTCTCTATTTAGATGCTGTTGAAAATCTTTAAAGTGATGTTCGATACCATTTGCGGCGGATGTTTGTTGCTCTTTTGCGCCGCTATTGCCAGCTAGTGCAAGACGCTGCCAAGCTCTATGTAGCTGGAGTTGATTTTGCAATGCCTGTAGGGAGTTAATTAACTTGATTCCAACGAGTTCTTGTTGCGCGGTATCGATTGATTTGTTCAGTTCCTTGACTAATAAGGTGCTGATCAAACAAGCAGGCAGCGCAAACACGAAAGTAACAATGATAAATTTCGGTAAGAGACGAAAGCGACGCATCAAATAGATGCCAGGCTGGAGTAAGATCTGCATCACGTCCTCTGAGTGTTGATGTGCGGAAAGAATTTTTACTTTACGCAGAATTTGTGACCAGAATGTGACCTCAATTCTGGTGAGGACGATGTAGTTAGATTTAAGGCTACTCTTGGTTTATGCGTGGCTCTAAACTACAAGCGATCACTTGCGCCCCAAAGAAGTCAGCTTGTAAGTGAAAAGTTTTCAAAAGACGCTGCTTTCCTATAGGATCTGTTGGCAGTGCTAGGCTCAGGTGCAAGATATCCCCTGACTGAACCGGTGTTTGCATTTCTCTAGCAGCCGGAGCAGCGTTTGGGCCGGGTGAGGGAGTCGACGAAAGTAGTCCCTGCTTTTGCATTTCTTGGACGACCGCAGCGAGGGGGATAGTGACGCAATCATGAGGCTCTAACCAACGTTTGCTGCCATTTGCGGTGCTTACAATTCCACCAGTCAATTCGACCGCGGTATCGGAAATTCGCTCGTAATGAAATGCTTCCCAATCCGCAAGCCCACGTTGACGTTTGGCGATGTCAGCCATAATTTGGGCTACTTGGCCACCGTGCGCTACCATGCCCACCGGTAACATTTCAGAAAAATCGAACATGTATGGTCCTTCTTGAAATTGGTCAAATCTGAAACTAATTCGTTTGTATCGCTTTGAATTCGCCAGTTGTAGATGAATTCTATGTTTGAAATTGTCCGAATTTTACGTGGAATCTGCAAATCACAGGTAAAATTCGCCATCGGTTTTTAAACGATTAATTTTGTCTTTTGTATTTTAGCTGCCATCGTCTTTTCGCGATGGCGAATGACCATAGTAAAACTTAAAAGGAATACCAAGATGTTGATTAAATCTCGTGTCGTCATCGGAAGCGCAATCGCTCTGTTGGCACTAACAGCATGCAATAAGAGTGGCGATAAAGCAGCCGATGGCGTGGAAAACGTGATCGCAGCGACAGTCAATGGCCAGCCTATCAGCAAAAAGCAGGTGGACTTCATTATCAAACAACAAGCTGCACAAGGCATGCCTGATAATCCAGAAATGCGTAAGATGATTATCGATAATCTGGCGTTGGAACAATTGGTGGCACAAGAGGCAATTAAAAAAGGTCTCGATAAAAAAGGCGAAGTAGCAGACCAAATCGAAATGGCAAAATTGAATATTTTGGCGCAGGGTTTCGTTGAAGATTACATGAAAAGTAATCCAGTGAGCGACGCAATGCTAACAGCAGAATATGACAAAATTAAAGCTTCAATGGGTGGCAATGAGTACTTAGCTCGTCACATTTTGGTCGAAAAAGAAGATGAAGCGAAAGCAATTATTGCTAAGTTGAACAAAGATCCGAAACAATTTGCAGCACTAGCTAAAGCACAATCTAAAGACCCAGGTTCCAAAGATCGTGGTGGCGATCTCGGTTGGTTTGATCCAAGCCGCATGGTTCCTGAATTTGGTGCAGCAACAGCTAAACTAGAAAAAGGTAAATTCACACAAGAGCCCGTGAAATCACAATTTGGTTTCCACGTGATTATGTTGGAAGATTCCCGTGCTAAACCTGTGCCAACTTTGGAACAAGTTAAACCACGCTTGACGCAACAAGTACAACAACAGAATTTGAAGAAGTTGTTGGATGATATGAAAGCGAAAGCGAAGATTGAAATCGTCGGCGCTTCCGCAGCGGCAGCATCTGCTTCTGCACCTGCTATGTCAGTTGCGCCAGCGTCGGCACCAACGGCACCAGCTGCTGACAAGCACTAATCCTCGTCGTATCCAATAAAAAGGCCGTCTGATGTTATGTCAGACGGCCTTTTGCTTTGCAGCGCTAGGGAGTGGTGAACTGTTTGGTGAGCGTTGTAGCGTCACTCACCCAGTTCGAGTCACTTAGTTTGTATCACTACGCTTGAATCACTCAGCCCTAATTACGCGTGGCGTATAGTTTTGGATCAAATCTTTACTAAAGTTTTTGACGTAGTATTCGAGCGCATCAATGTCTTTTCCTATGTCTTCGCGTTCGATTCCATTCTTAAATAAAGTAAATCCATCACCACCATCGGCGAGGAAACTGTTGACAATGACTGTGTACAAGCGCTCTTTGACTAAGGCTTCTCCATTCAAGCGTACGTCACGAATACGCTCTGCTTCGTTGGGACTTGCCTTCCATTGATAGCTGAAACCTGTCGAGACATATAGCTTTTTGGGATCGGTCAAAGCGCGCCCTGTCCACTGCTGTTGTAAGACTTTGATGATTTGCTCACCTGTCAGTTTCATTCGTGTGATGCCATTACCAAAAGGTTGTACCGCAAAGAGATCGCCATATGTGATGGTCAATGGTGCTGGTCTTTTGCCACTAGGAAGGTCGTTACGGATACTGCCTGAATTCATTATCGCGATGTCTGCGTGGCCTTTGGTCTGTGCGTATTTTAATTGACCATCGACCGCAACATTTCCGAGCAAGCTATCCCATGTCTTCGGCAAATACTGACGATTAAGAGGAGCGGCGATTTGCGCGATCGGGCGTGATTGAACAACGTTAGTGAGTTCAACTACTTTATCAATTAACTTCTGCGCTTCTGGGTCAGGCTTGATGGTTTCTTGATTGATCAAGTGATTCACAGCAGTCGCCGATAAAACCCGTTTTTGTGATCGATCAATACGCAGCGTGGTTTCGGTAAAATAAGCACCGTAGCTACGGGCTTGTACTAGCAGGCGGCCACCAATTTTGCAGGTATAGGCTTGATGTGTATGACCAGAAATCACCATCGTGATGGCAGGATCTAACTTTGGCATCATATCGACCATAGGTCCGCGTAGACCTTCACATTGGTAGCTTGGGTCATTCGCAGCACCTCGATAATTTGCGCCTTCGTGAATTAAGACAATGATCGCCGCCACATCTTGTGTTTGAATTTCTGGAATCAGTCGATTGATGGCTTTTGCTTCATCTTCAAATACTAAATCCTTCACTCCATCACCCGCAACTAGGTGGGTGGTGTCGACTGTCAAGGCACCAATAATCGCGATTCGCACATCACCGACTTGGCGAATAATGTAAGGCTTAACCCACGGTTTGCCGGTTTGTTTATCGATCACATTGGCGGCGAGATATTCGAACCGAGCACCGCGAAATGAGGGATAGTTGCAGCCTTGCGCATCGCAAATGCCGCGGATCTTTTGCATTAAAGCAGGACTGCCAATATCAAACTCGTGATTACCGAGTGAAGTTGCGCTTAAATCGAGCTGATTCAATGCCTCGAAAACAGGCTCGTCTTTGAGCAGTGCAGAGCCGATCGGAGTCGCCCCTATCATATCGCCTGCGCCGAGTAGAATACTATTCGGTTTCTGTGCACGCGCCGCCTTAATTGCGCTGCTCAAATAGGCGTAGCCGCCTGCTGGAATTGTGCCACCCTCTTTGCCATCTTGGCTGACCATCACCGGAACTGGATTGCTCGCTTGCAGGTGTCCATGGAGGTCGTTGATACTGAAAATACTAATTTCGCTGATATGCTGGTCAGCGGGAATATTCGTTTTCAGAGTTGGGGGGGCACTTGTACAGGAGCTCAATAGTAGTACTGAGATTACGCTGCACAATAAACGTCGTTTCATATTGCGTCCTTAAAAAACAAAAATCTGCGACAGCACGTGTTGGCTGTCGCAGATTTATTTTTAGATCACTAAACCGAAAAGATTAGAAATCTGCGCTGAGTGTCACGGAAGTCAAACGTGGTGCACCCATGTAGTAGAACACGGTGCTTGCAGCAAAACTACCAACAGGTTTAGCGTTTGTGATGGAGTTCGAAGAAGCATTGCGATATTTCTCATTGAGCAAATTGCTGATGCTCAAACGCAAAGTCAACTTCTTGTACCAATCGCTCTTAGGGAATTGATAACCAGCATCCAAGCCAATCAGAGTGTAGGCTGGAATGAGCTCGTCATTCATCATCGTTGCTTGCTGTTCGCTTGTGTATTTCGCTTTCAAACGTGTGTACCAGTTAGCTTGTTCGTAGCTAACAGATAAGCCGTACTTCCACTCTGGCGTGTTTGGCAATTGATTGCCTGTGATAGGCAAAGTGATGACTTCACGTTTTGGTGAAGTGACGAGGAATTGCATGTTGTCACGGAATTCGCTCTTCGCATAACCAATGGAGCCGTAGAACGACCAGCCATTGATAGGTTTATTACCCGCTTCAACTTCGAAACCTTGAGTCTTAACTTTACCAACGTTCATTAAGCTACGAGTGTCGGTGATAGGGTTGTAAGCGGTTGCTTGACGATCACGGAAGTCCACAGAGTAAACAGTTACTTGTGATGTTAATTGATCGCTTTGCAAACGATAACCCAGATCGAGGTTGTAGGAAGTTTCAGACTTAACGTCGTTTCCTAAAACTGGTGCACCATTCACAACCGGCAAAGCAGAGTACACGAAGTTCGGCGGTGCTTTCATGTTTTTAGCCAAGCTAAAGAACAATTGATTGTTATAGTCGATCTGGTAGCGGGCACCCAATTGCGGCAACACTTCTGTGTACTCACGAGCGATACTGTAAGTAGTGCCTGCGCTTTCGTTTGCATAGTTTGTAAAGTCGCGCTTCATGGTTGGTACACGTACACCAAGGTTAATCAAAACTTTCTCGTCCATGAAGCTCATGGTGTCTTGTGCGAAGAATTGGTAAGCCGTGCTAATCGTGCGCCAATTGGGAGATTGGAAGAAAGAGCCGTCTGGACGTTTGATACGGTCAGATTCCAACCAGTAGTCAGCAGCGATGCCGTTGGCATCCACTGGAACCATAGGACCAAATTGTTCGTGCGTTGCACGTTCTGCCCAGAAACCACCGAGTAAAGTATGGTTGCTCCATTGATGAGCGATAGAAGCTGTAATACCAGGACGGTTAGTACGGGTAACACTGCTATTTGCTACGATGACGCGGTCTAAAGTATCGCCATCGCCATTTAAGTCAACACCAACGGTGTTTTTGCCAGTCGTGGTGTTGAGAAATTGGCTCTCGGACTGTAAGCGCTGTTGATTGCCGCCTGTACCGTAACCGAACCAGTAGTAAGGCACGATACGTACATCGGTATTTTCGCCGATACGGAATTTACCGACCACAGAGGCAATCGCGTTTTCAAATGGGTTCTTAGATAAATTGAAGTAAGAATCGGCGAACGCGACACTAGGATCATTGTCCGCTTTACCTTTAGTCGGTGTTACATGGCCTTGGAATTTTGCAGCGTAATCGTAGTAGTAGCCATACTTGTTCAAATCCGCCAAGCTGAAGCTGGCGAAGTTATTGTTGATAGCACGGTTGTACAACAATGTCGCATTGATCGAATTAAAACGATCGAAATCGAGGCGGTAGCCGATATCGACGTGATCACGCATCGCACGACCTTCACCTTTCCACTTGCTGACATTAGCGTCAGAAGCGGAAATGAAGAAACGGGAACGGCCATCAGACCATAAACCTGTGTCGTAACGGACGAAAGTCTTACGCAAATTCAAACCACCCACGGTTTGCATGACACGTGTACGTCGGGTTTTGGATGGATCACATGTTGTGATCCCGAAGTTACCACCGGTTGCACCGATCTGAGGAGAATCGACGTCGGTAGAGCCCTGAGTCACGAATTGTGTACAGGTATTTTCTTGGTCCACGAATTCTTGTGGGTACACTGCGAAGTTGCCGGAGTCATTAACTGGCACTCCATTGATCGTTGCGCCGATTTGATCGCTGTTGAAACCGCGTAAGGTCAAGCCGCCACCGAACAAACCAGAAGCATCGTGGTTGTAGCTGTTGACAGCTGGCATCAATTCTAGAGCTTCATAAGCATTGCCAGTCGGACGTTGTTTTGCCAACTCTTCTGCAGTGATGGTACTGCGTGCTTTAGGCGCGTTTTCTTCAACCATCAAACCCATACCGACTTTCTTGCCAGTAATAGTGATTTGAGTCGCGCTGATCGGCTCGGTTGGTTCTGACGATTGCTTTTGCGTTGTTGATTGCGCAAATGCTGTTCCGCTTAAGCAAGCTAATTGGCACGCTATTGCGATGACGCTCAGACGGCAAGTTGTGCTCACCGCTTTAGATTGATGTTTCATTTCCCACTCCATATCCAAGTGATTTTTGTAAAATTAAATGCTCAAATTTTTGAGAACAGTGGAGTTTGCCGCCAGATTGTTACAGACTGGTGACAAAGCGTTTTCATTGTTGTGACAGACCGCAAGTTTAGCACAGGGGATATCCCCATCTTCAAAGTGCTTTGAAGCGGAAACGTGGGTTTTGATAGGGATTTCGTAGGAGAACTGGTATCGAGCAGACTGGAGTGGCGGCATAAATTGCCGCAATGCAGCAATTAGAGTGTTAACTCTAATTCTGTTGTTTTTACCGAATACACCAAATTTTATTGTCTTTTGCTAAAGTTTTTGGGTGATCTATTTGAGTGTGATGTGATTGCCTATCATTGCCCATAAGCACTGGTATGTTGGCTTGGGTTTTTGCATCCCGCGTCATTGATTCTACAAATAAAAATCGCACTGGTCGATTTCTCCACCAGTGCGATCAACATTGCGATCAACTTAATAAGCTAGTTTTTCGCTCAAAATTTCTTTGCTTTGCCTGATCTGGAAGGCGCTTTGACGTTCTCAAAACGGCTACCGCTACCGCCGCGCGCTGTTACTGGCTTTTTTGTTCGAGGCGCTTCGGATTTGCGATCTTTCTCGGCGACACGGCGATTGCCTCCGGTGACGCGTTCCTTCAAGGCTAAAGGCGTGTTCGAATGCGCATTCACTAGCAGGCTGCTGGTGCCGATTTCTTTCATATCGAGCTTCTTGCCGCCAACCCAAACGCTTTTCAAATGCGTCAAGATTTCTTTTGGCATACCAACGGGCAAATCGACCGTAGAGTAATCATCAAATAAGCCGATATGACCAATGAGTTTTGCATCGAGACCAGCTTCGTTGGCGATGGCGCCCACAATATTTCCTGGGGTGATGCCGTTTTGTTTGCCCACTTCGATACGGAAGGTTTGCATAGGAATGGCGACTTTGCCTTTAACTTCGTCGCGTTTCTTTTCTTTGCGAGCTGGCGCAGCGGCTTCCGCGGCAATTTCTTCTTTGCTGCTGGCTGCGCGTTGTACTACTTGGTCTAGGCGAGTTGCACTGGTTGGGCGCTCACTGCGTTCACTACGCTCGGTGCGCTCCGCGCGTTCGCGAATCGGTTTGCTACGTGATTCAGCGCGTGGCGCTTCCTCGTGGCCACTAGCACCTTCAGCACGAATATTCAGGGCTTGACCCGCGACACGAACAGACTTGAGGTGCGCTAACATATCTTTTGGCAAATCATCAGGGAGATCCAAGACGGTATAGTCGTCATAAATATCGATGCGGCCGATAAATTTAGACTCGATGTTTGCTTCGTTCGCAATCGCGCCAACAATATTGCCTGGTTTTACACCATGCTCGTGGCCCACCGCAATACGGAAGGTTTGCATACCAGGTTCAGGTGTACGAGGGCTATGTTCACGACGTGGGCCACGGCTTTCGCGTTCAGCAAATCGATCGCCACGTGCCGGACGATCACCGCGGCTTTCGCGTCCAAAGTCACGACCACTATCGCGACCGCTATCATTGCGCCAGCTGTCATCTGTTTTAACTTCGCGTTTATTCTTATCGAGTAACAGTGGCTCATCACCGCGTGCCATTTTGGCTAACGCAGCGGCTATTTCTATCGCTGGAACATTATGCTCTTGCTCGTAGGCCTCGATTACCGATAAAAATTGTTCGAGTTCGCCTTGCGCTAAAGTTTCAGTAATCTGATCTTTGAAGCGCGAAATCCGCACATCATTGACCGCTTGGATGGTCGGCAACTCTAATGGCGAGACTGGCTGACGGGTAGCGCGTTCAATTGCCTTCAATAGATTTTTCTCACGTGGGGTGATGAACAAAATCGCTTCACCGCTACGGCCAGCGCGACCGGTACGGCCAATACGATGGGTGTAGCTCTCCGGATCATACGGTACGTCATAGTTGACGACGTGGCTAATACGTTCAACGTCCAAGCCGCGTGCCGCAACGTCAGTCGCTACCAAGATATCAATCTTGCCGTCTTTAAGTTGCTGAATTGTGCGCTCACGTTGAGCTTGCTGAATGTCGCCATTGATGGCAGCGACCGAAAAACCGCGCGCTGCCAGTTTTGATGCGAGTTCCTCGGTACCTAACTTGGTACGAGCGAAGATGATCATGCCATCAAATGTTTCTGCCTCGAGAATGCGTGTGAGTGCATCCAATTTATGCATGCCACTGACTAGCCAATAGCGCTGGCGAATATTGTCTGCAGTGCCGGTTTTGGCCGCGACGGTGATTTCTGCTGGTTTATTTAAGTACGTTTGCGCGATGCGTTTAATGACCGATGGCATCGTCGCTGAGAATAAAGCAGTTTGATGACCTTCAGGCGTTTCTTGCAAAATGCGTTCGACATCATCAATAAAGCCCATACGCAACATTTCATCAGCCTCGTCGAGTACCAAGGTTTTGAGTTGCGATAAATCGAGCGAGCCTTTATCCAAGTGATCAATCACGCGACCAGGTGTGCCTACGACTACATGCACACCGCGACGTAAGGCCGATAATTGCGGGCCATAACTTTGGCCGCCGTAGATAGGCAATACGTGAAAACCAGGGATGTAGCGTGCATAGGTTTGAAAAGCTTCAGCAACTTGAATTGCGAGTTCGCGCGTTGGGGCTAAGACCAATGCTTGTGGTGCAGTTTGACGAATATCGATGCGAGACAAAATCGGTAGAGCAAACGCAGCTGTCTTGCCTGTGCCTGTTTGTGCTTGACCTAAGACGTCGCGATTCTCAAGCAGTGTGGGAATCGTCGCAGCTTGAATCGGCGATGGTGACTCATAGCCAACGTCGCTCAAGGCGCGTTGGATGGCATCGCTCAGTTTCAAATCAGCGAAAGTAATATTAGGGACGAGTTTTGCTTCAGACATGGGACGGGCTCACTAGAGGGGTGTTTTTCGCAGGATACGAAAAAGTATAAGGCCGTAGTTTACTCTGTCGCGCCTCTTGTGGCTAATTCATTCGTCCAAAACCCGCTAAAAAGCGTTAAATCCTTTGAAATATTCATTTTTACGATGGTAAAAAAATAATTTCATGTGAATTTAACGCGTCTTCTCAAGAAACACTGAGATCACAAGGGTTGGGGCTTAAAGAAAGCCTAGTTTGCGCTTGTTGGCATCAAAGTTATGAAGATTCGGCAATAAATCGAGCAATGTCGAATCCGAAATACCTAACCAACTACCTAAAGTCGCGGCGTACTGATCGACTGAAGTGGTAGGCAATAATCGACCTTGCCCGACGTCGTCATCGCCATTGCTCGCCACAATCGGAGCGCTGCCATAAAAGCGCTTGCCATTGACCGCGCCACCAAGCATGAAATGCATGCTACCCCAACCATGATCACTACCGTCATTATTGCCGCTGAGGGTGCGTCCAAAATCAGACGCTGTGAAGGTCGTGACTTGATCGGCTACGCCGAGTTCGACAGTGCTGTTATAAAACGCCGCCATGGCGTCCGCCACTGTTTTGAGTAAAGCAGGGTGATCTGTGAGTAGTCCATCGTGATTATCAAAACCACCCAAAGACACAAAGAACACTTGGCGTTTGGCACCGACCGTACCTGCTGTCGAGATCATACGTGCCACCATATGAAGTTGATCTGCAAGGCTGTTATCAGATGGGAAAACTGTTTTAATTTCCGGCCCACTCGCTAAGGCTGCGCTCAATACAGCATCAGCATCGATAGATCTTGCTGTCACACGATTGTATTCATTCTCGAATAAATGGCTGCGACTTTGAGTGATGATTTGACGCAAGGCATCAGAGCATGCAGTAGAACCAAAGAGCGGTTTTTTCAAGCCATCAAATGGAACAGAACCCTTGGTGGTGATTTGGTATTGCACCGCTTGTTTGCCCGCCAGATAGACAGCGTTGCCAGAGACATTCACGCAGGTGAATGTGGCATTGCCATTGCCCGCAGCGAATAGATCGCCCATGCGCCCACCCCAACCCGAGGCGGCGCCTTCGGGCGATGAGGATTGCCATACCGATTGTTGGTCGTTATGTGAAAATAATTTCGGTGGTAGCGCTACGCTGCGATTGCTGTATTGTAGTTTGGTGGTGGGTTGAATCAGTGTGCCAAGATTGAGTGAGACGCCCAATTTTCCCGCATCAAACAGAGGTAACAGCGGTGATAATTCAGGCGCTAAGGCATATTCATGCGTGGCACCAAAACGATCAATCGGAGCGGCGATGGGTTTAAGCGCGGTAGCACTCAAACTGGCACGTGAATAGGCCAAGCTTGGGCGTAGTTGTTGGTAGGCGTTGTAGCTGGCGGTGTCGTAAGGAACCAGAGTATTTGCGTAATCGTTACCGCCATACAAAAACACACAAACGATGGCTTTATAGTCAGTGGCGTCAGCGGCAGATGCTTCTGCAATTGTTGCTAAATTGAGTGCCCACGGTGCAGCAACGCCCGACATCGATAGCGCAGCGGCGCGTTGAAAGAAAGCACGACGAGACGCATTTAGAGTTGAGTTATTTTTCATGATTCGACTTTCATTTCAAGACGATAAATTCTGGGCTGGCCATGACGAGTGTGAGCGCCGCGTAGATTCGCTGATAGCGATAAGTATCAACACCACTACGCATACTGTTAATGGCATTGGTGATTAATGCGATTGAAGCCGTGCTTAGCTGATTTGCGGCCAGTAATAAATTCAATTCGGCGACCAAGGTATTGGCGTTATCGGCGAGTAGCAAAAGCGATTGATAATTTGCCGTGAGATCGCCGACCCCGCGCGAGCCGTTGATGGCGGCCTGCATAAAGTTGACATAACCTACCACCGAAGACTCATTCACGATTTGCATCTCTGGGGCGACTAGGTTGGCGTTGGCAATACTGGTATTCGGTGGCACATAGCCCGGCCGAAAGTAGTTAAAGACCGTAGGTGAACGTAATGGGCTTTGACCTAATTTTGTACCAGCATCACTGGTGTCGCCGATGAGCCAAGTATCGGCTTTTGATGTCGCCGCAAAGCTTCTCGCCCAGCCTAAGAAGCGCATCATCGGTTCTCTGATCTTGCCAAACTGTGCATTACTGGTTCCGCTCGTGTCGCGTGCCTCGTTGTCGAGTAGTATGGCTTTGATGACGGCCTTCATATCACCTTTGACACCGATGCCATTGTTGTTGAAAACCGTGGCAACGCGAGCGATATAGGCAGGGCTTGGATTACTAGTCACTAGGCGCTGTATTAGTTGACGCGAAATAAATGGCGCCACATTAGGGTGGGCAAAGAGTATATCTAAACTCATGCTCAAAGCCACTTCACCACTCACGTTGGCAGGGATGCTTTTGCCTAAGAAAGTGGAACTGCCATATTCGTGTTTAGTCGCAACCTGACGCAAGGGACGTTTGTGGTAGTCTGGGGTTGAGGTATTGCTGGTGGTGAGGTCAAAATCCCATCCCGTGAATACGCGAGCAAGTCCGGTAATATCATCAAGCCCGTAGGTTTCAACAGGTAGGCCATTCTTCGTGACAGGCGAACCATCGAGATTGAGTTCAATTAAACCTATGCTAAATAGTTGCATCACTTCACGTGCATAGTTTTCGTCTGGCAGTGCTCCGGTTGTGGGGTTGTACTTGGTATTGCCACGGTAGGTGAGATACAAACTCATGGTGGTACTGGTCGAAACTTTCTGCAAAATATCGCGATAATTGCCGAAGCAGTTTGCTTCAAGTAAATCAAGATAATTAGCTGCAGCAAAGGCTTTCCAGCCACCGCCATTGACCAACCCTTGTATGCTAACGACCAAAATTTCTGACAGCGCGAGTGTGATACGTTGTCGCAACGTGTCAGGAGAACTGATGAGTTTGCGCCATGCACAAGAATCGAAGCCTGCTTGTGAAGTGCGATAGGTGGATGCATTCATGCCTTTCTTCACCAACCAATCCCAACGCGTACCATTGCTAGGCACAGCAAACTGTTCGTCCAGCCATGCGTTATAGCCCAGTGATTGGACCCGCTGGATCTGTTCTCGTGTTACGCCCATACTTGCTTGAAGCAAGAAGCGCGCAGCTTGAGTTTCGCTGATGGCAGTGGTATTGATTGCGGCAGGTGGCCCTGCAAGATTGCTCGATGTCGTTGATGTCGAAGGACTACCGTTTTCGCCGCCGCAAGCGCTCAGTGCGAATGAGGTAGCTAGGGTAGTGGTGAGTGCTGGTACACGATTTGATGCGATTGATGGGGCGTTTGCTTGCGTCATATCCTGTGGCTGGTCTTGGTCATAAGGCATATCGATACTCGCTTTCTATTGAGGTTCGCCCGCGGTTGTAGTCTCAAAAACCAGGGGTATGGCTGATTGGTGAGACAAGCGTAGTTAACTAGCCAATCACGAACAAGGGGCTATTTGTAAGCAAATGTGAGAGGCAAGAGTAGGCGATGTGTGTCGAACTAAGCTCAACCGTATAGAGGAGAAACGCTGCCTGGTTCAGACGGAGAAGCTTCGTGGATTTGTTACATTTCTTGCTTAAAAAAACAAATGCGGTAGTCGAAAGCTTGGTCTGAATTGAATGAAAAAGGCAGCTTTGCAATGCTTTGATACACGGCTCATTCTATATTTGAGGTATCCTTGCCAGCTTTATTGATTAGCCAAGCAATTTGAAGCAGAACGCATGAAGTTGTACACAGAGTCACAAGAGCGAGAATTAGAAGAACAAGGTGTTGTTCAGATCCATATTCGGTTCAGGCCTAAGCGTCTGATGTCGATCTTGGTTGTTTTGCTCTTGCACGTCTTGTTTTTGTACCTATTGCTGAAAATCGGCGCCGATATTAAAGACGGTAAGCCTTTAAGCAGCCCTATGGTGATGATTTTTGACAAAATCAAACAAATTAAACAAGGCGAGCCGAATGCGAAGAAGGCGGAAGTAAAGACCAAAACGCCGCCCAACCCTAAGGCTATCAGTCAACCGAAAACGACGCCAATCAAACCGACCGAAGAAATTGTAGAAAAGCCCCCTGTCAAATACGAGGACATGCCGCCACCAGATATGACCTCGATGTTGAATGCTGCTCGCGAAAAACGCCAACAAGCGCGTGAGGCTGCGGCGGCCGAGAATGCCGCGGCACAAGGAAATCGTGGTCGCAGTACGCAAGATATTGCAGAGGAAAATGTGCGACGTAGTATGGATTTAGCAAACGGCAGGAATGGTGATGGCGGCCTGTTTACTATTTTGCACAAAGGCGTCCGTACTGCGACCTTTTCATTCCGTGGTTGGGAAGTTCGAGTCAATAGCAATCGTCAGGTGTACGAGGTCGATGCTGGCCTTGGCGGTAATGTTGAACTGGCGATCGTGAAGAAGATGATGGAAGTGATAAGGGGGCGGTTTAAGAAACAAGCACCATGGGAATCCAATCGATTAGGTCGAGTCGTGATGATTTCCATGGCGCCAGAAGATAGCGAAGAGACAGAACGCTTCTTGATGAAAGAGATGTTTGAATCGGATCATCAGCGTCGTTAAGGCGTCGATAAGGTTTTGTTAAGAGTTGAGACGCTTTCTTAAATTGCCTGCAAAGCTTGTGGTGTTTTAACATTGGCGACGTACTTCCACAAACGCGCCGCACGACCCAAGAAAATGCCACTCAATGCGCCGAAGACCAAGGCGCTGATTGTCATAAAGCCCGTGCTACTTCCTATCTCAGGCTGCATTGCAGTGAAAATAGCCAAGACATATTTGCCGACAAAGATGGTTAAAATCAATGTCATCGGTACCCAGCTTCCAGCCACCGTCAACATCCCGCTTTCAGCGTGATAACGTGTTTTGTGAGACAGTGGAATTTGCATCACTGCTGCGGCCAGCGTCAAACATGCAATTGCCCACGCAAACAATAAGCCTGGATGCCCACTAGCATTCTGTAATACGTTGCTCGCGGAGAAAGCGATCATAATCAAAGGGAGAATGGTGACTCGTTTCAATGAAACAGTGCGATCACGTGTTTGACTCCAACCCAGCGCGACTAAAGCAGCTAACAGAATCCAAACCCAAACTGGTGTGTGCGTGATGACTTGTGTGAACATGTCGTACTCCCTCAAAATAATATATGTAAATTGGATGTCTGAATTGCTTCGAACGTGTGCACACTATGCCTAAGTAAAGGAGCGACTTCGAGCACAAAGCGATGAAATGCAGCCTCGCGCCGTGAACTGTCGACGACAGGCGTGAAATGCAAGTGATGAAAAATGTGAAGGCGGCTTTCTCCGCCAAGTTGTCCATCAAGCTTAAGACATGCTGCTAAAATAGTGCCTCACCACAACATACATTCGACAGGCTTATCGTGATCAATTTGCATCTAGGGAATATTGGACAGATTATTCAACTGGCAATCGCCCCCGTGTTCTTGCTGACGGGGGTTGGTACGAATTTGACTGTGTTGACCAATCGGCTGGCGCGAATTATTGATCGCTCCCGTACTTTGGAGGAAATGGTCAGTTCTCAAGGTCCAGAAGCGCTTACCCCCAATATGCAGTTAGAACTTGATGAGCTGTATCAGCGCATGCATTTAATTAACCGTGCAATCACCTTGAGTTCAACCTGTGCATTGCTGATTTGTTTGGTGATCGCGGCCTTGTTCATGGGAGATGCGCTCGATATTCATCTCGATAAATTAATTGCGGCGATGTTTGTGTTAGGCGTGTTAGCGCTGATTGGGAGTTTTATGTTCTTCTTGCGTGAGATTTTTGTCGCGACAAAAACCCTGCGTCGCCAGCGTGAACATGGTGCAAAATTCTTGCCATAAAATTACAGATTCTGAAGTGTTGTATAGCACCTTGGCCTGACGTTCCTTAAATACCACGTTTAGACCTTCTTCCGCGTGAAACTCGCGTGGAACATCTTGCCTTGTCGCAAAATTGAGGCACAATGGGATTCAAGCGTTTTCCCTATGTATCGTCCAGCTTGAGCGAATCAGCTTAGTGCGTTGAGAGGAGTCTCCAATGATGACCGTGCCCATCATTATTGATTTTGAAGCTTCGGGCTTCGGTCAAGGTAGTTATCCTATTGAAGTTGGCTTCTCGGGGCGTCATGGCGAAGGCTGGTGTTCCTTGATTCGACCTGAAAATGACTGGACACATTGGGATCTTGAAGCGGCCAAAATCCATAACATCGCAAGAGAAATCCTAGTCGAACGTGGTAATACCGCGCAATTTGTTGCTGAACAGCTTAATTTTTTCCTCGGTGGTCGCACTGTGTACACAGATGGTTGGGGACAAGATTATGTATGGATGGCACGTTTGTTCGACGCTACCGGCATTGTCCCCAAATTTAAGCTCACAGACCTGTTTGAAATTATCGAGGATGAGCAAATGCCTTTATGGCAATCGACCAAAGAACAAATTACCAAAGAGCTTTGTGTCGCTCGGCATCGTGCCAGCAGTGATGCTAGGGTGTTGCAATTGACTTGGTTGCGTACTTACGATGAGACCCGTAAACAAACTGCATAGACTGTATAAAAAATCAGTCATTGTCGCGAATTGGCTTGATCTCTCCCGTATAATGGCGGGATGCAAAATCTCCTACATAATCTGAATCCTGAACAGCTTGCTGCTGTGACCTTACCGCCGCAATCGGCGCTTATTTTGGCGGGTGCCGGCTCCGGCAAAACGCGTGTCTTGACGACCCGTATTGCCTGGTTAATTCAAACTGGGCAAATTTCGCCACATGGCGTGTTGGCGGTCACGTTTACCAATAAATCTGCCAAAGAAATGTTGACCCGTTTGTCGGCGATGTTGCCGATCAATACACGCGGTATGTGGATAGGTACCTTTCACGGGTTATGTAATCGTTTACTGCGCGCACATCATCGTGATGCCGGGTTGCCGCAGACTTTCCAAATTCTCGATTCAGGTGACCAGCTCTCTTTCATCAAACGTTTACTCAAAGCAAATAATATCGATGATGAGAAATATCCTGCTAAGAATTTGATGTACTTCATCAATAGTGCAAAAGACCAAGGATTGCGTGCCGCCGCAGTTGATGCCTATGATGATTTCAACCGAAAAATGGTGGCCTTATATGATCTCTATGATCTGCAATGCCAGCGCGAAGGTGTGGTCGATTTCGCAGAATTATTGTTGCGCACGTATGAGTTATTAAGCCGAAATCAGCCTTTGCGTGAGCACTATCAATCACGCTTCAAGCATATTCTGATCGACGAGTTTCAAGACACCAATGATTTGCAATATAAGTGGCTAAAACTGATGGCAGGCACGCAAGCCGCGGTGTTTGCGGTGGGCGACGATGATCAAAGTATTTATGCTTTTCGCGGCGCGAACGTCGGTAATATGTCTGCATTCGAGCGTGAATTTCACGTCGAGAATCTGATCAAGCTTGAGCAAAACTATCGTTCTCATGGGCATATTCTTGATACTGCAAATGCCTTGATTGAACATAATAGTAAGCGTCTCGGCAAAAACTTACGTACTGATGCTGGTCATGGTGAGCCGGTGCGCATTTTCGAGGCAAGTAGCGATATTCAAGAAGCACAATGGATCACCGAAGAAGCGAAGAATTTGATACGTGATGGTTCTCTTCGTAGCGAGATCGCGATTCTCTATCGTTCCAACGCTCAATCGCGCGTGATCGAACATGCTTTGTTCACGGCCGGTTTGCCCTATCGCGTGTATGGCGGTCAGCGCTTTTTCGAGCGTGCAGAAATTAAACATGCAATTGCATATTTGCAGTTGATGGATAACCCTCACAATGATTCGGCTTTTTTACGCGTGGTGAATTTTCCAACGCGTGGCATAGGCGCTCGCTCGATAGAGCAACTGCAAGATGCAGCGCGTCAATACAATATTTCTTTGTATGCCGCAGTGCCTTATGTGACAGGTAAGGCTGGTAGTTCATTGGCTTCCTTTGTCAAATTAATCGAATCGGCAAGATTCGAAACGCAGAACTTACCGTTGCCAGAAATGGTGCAAGTGGTGCTTGATTTGAGTACCTTAATTACTCACTACCAAAATGAAAAAGAAGGCGCGGATCGCATCGAAAACTTAGAGCAGTTGGTGAGTGCGGCAACACTCTTTGTTTCAGAAGAAGGTTTTGGCCATCAGGCGCCGGCATTAGTAGGGCCAGCCTCGCGACCAGCAAGCAGTTTGATTGCGAATGATCAGGGCATAGAAATTATCGACGCTGATGCAGCCTTGCCAACTGTGATGTCACCGCTGTCAGCGTTCTTATCTCACGCCTCTCTCGAAGCGGGCGACAACCAAGCTCAAGTGGGCCAAGATGCATTGCAGTTGATGACAGTGCACGCGGCAAAAGGTTTGGAGTTTGATTCGGTATTTATTGGCGGCTTGGAGGAGGGCTTATTTCCACATGAAAATAGCTCTCAGGAAGAATCCGGCGTGGAGGAAGAGCGTCGCTTGATGTATGTCGCAATTACTCGTGCACGTAAGCGTTTGTATATGACCTTCTCGCAAACGCGTATGCTGCATGGTCAAACGCGCTATAACTTACGGTCTCGCTTCTTTGATGAAATGCCTGATGCGTCATTAAAATGGCTCTCGCCTAAGGTGCAGCCAAGTTGGTTTGGTCGCACCAAATCAGCGTGGGATGAGTCGCCAGAAGCGGGGGCGAACTTGATCGCGCAAAGATTCAGTAAAACCCAAACTGGCAGTGCTTGGCGGATTGGCGAAAACGTCGCGCATGCGAAGTTTGGTGAAGGTGTGATCGTGAATATCGAAGGCAGCGGAACCAATTCTCGTGCACACATTAATTTTGGCAAGTTCGGTATGAAATTGCTCGACTTGGGTGTTGCGAAATTAGAACGTTTGTAACATGTGAATGGAGCTGCTGCTAGCGTCAAACTAGGAGCAGCTGAGCGGCAAAAATTATATGTGGTATGCGGTACTTGTCATCACTTTTGCCATGACTTTCATCAAGCCCTTGATCGGCGCCGGCAATTCTCTCGCACCTAGCTTGTTGGCAGCATCGCCATGATTAATTTCATCAATGCGCATTTGATCAACGATTGCTCGTGATTTCGCATCCTGTAATGGTAGCTTCTCTAAGTGGCTCTCAAGGTGCGCTTCAACTTGTTTTTCAGTTTCAACCACAAAACCAAGACTGACCGCATCACCGCAGGCGCCAGCTACCAGACCGCAGGCATAAGCGCCCGCGTACCAAAATGGGTTGAGTAAGCTGGTGTGTGAATTGAGCTGCTGCAGGCGATCAGCGGTCCATGCCAAATGATCTTCCTCTTCTATTCCTGAGTGCTTGAATTGATCACGGACCTTTTGATTGCGCGAGAACACAGCTTGAGAGTCGTATAAGGCTTGCGCACAAATTTCACCTACATGGTTGACACGCATTAGTCCAGCTGCGTGTTTTTGTTCATTTTCAGCGAGCGTTGCCTCAGCAATCAACTGCGCTGGATTGGGGCGGGATGAGCGTGCTTGACCACTCACAACGCGCAGTGCGCGATCAAAGTTGCCAATTAGATTATCGATGGAGGGAGCGATCATAGGAATCTGCCAAAAGTGCTTGAAATATAGATTGTAAGCCTTATATGCATGGGTATAGTTGTGGTGCCACCGTTTCCTTATTTTCAGAAAGGTTGCTATAATTCACATTTTTGTGTGTCAATCTAGTGCTTTGTTGTTGCAATGCCACATAAATAAGAGATAGTTGCACAAAAACCGTGAATCCCTTTGCCCAAAAGGGTGCAATTTGTTCCAATGCCACTTAGTATACAAGGCAAAAAGCTGCCAAGGTTTATTAAATGGCAGGAACTTGAGACACCATTTTGAGTTGATATTTATATAGTAATAAAATCATTCAAGAAATTTTTTAACCTTTGGAGAGCTTTTCAATGAAAAAATCACTTATCGCTTTTGCCGTTTTGAGCGCATTTGCATCTGCAGCTTCTGCACAGTCTTCTGTTGTGTTGTACGGTGTAATCGACACATCCACTTCTTACATGACTAGCCAAAGTGCAACAGGCGGCAAAAAAGTTTCTATGGAAACAAACGGTCTGAGCTCTTCCCGTTGGGGCTTCAAAGGCACTGAAGATTTGGGTAATGGTTTGAAAGCCAACTTTAACTTGGAAAGCTCTTTGGCAGTAGATACAGGCGTAGCTGGCAATTTGTTTGACCGTACAGCAACAGTTGGTGTTGAAGGCGCGTTCGGTAAAGTTAATGCTGGTCGTCAAACTAACTTGGCATACGACACATTGGTGATGGTCGATCCATTGAATTTCGCAAACCCAGGCACTAACGCAAACGTTGCTTTGGGTTCTATGAATAATGCGTCTTTGTATAGCGCACACGGTTCAAGCAATGGTTTCTCTTCTGCAGCGCGTGAAAACAATGCAATCAAGTACAGTGCTCCAGCGATGTTTGGTGGTATCGTGTTCTCAGGTATGTATGGTTTCGGTGAAAAAACAGGTAACGCACAAGCTGGTTCCTACATGGGCGCTTCTGCAACTTACGCAGCTTCTGATATCTCTGTAGTGTTCTCCTATGGTCAAATGCGTGATGCAAACGGTGCATCTACATTGCGTTCATACACTGGTGGTGCAAAATTCGTAGTCACTCCAGAATTGACATTTAAGGTTTCTTACGCTGAAAACGAAGTCAATGCTACAACACGTAATGTTTCCGTATTTGGCACAGGTTTTGATTACAAAATCAGCCCTGCGACAACATTCACTGGTGCTTACTATGCAAACCGTCGCTCTGGCGATGTAGAAGGTAAAGCTGATACATTCCAAGCATTGGTGAAATATTCCTTCAGCAAACGTACAGCAGCTTACACATCATTCTCTTATGTACGTGCAGGCACGACAGCAGCTAAAGACACAGATATGGGCTTGTTCTTGGCAGCTGGTAACAAAACAGCAACTCGCACAATCGTTGGTATCAACCACGCTTTCTAATCAGTGATTTATTAAGCTGATTGAGTTGAATAAAAAAACTGCCTTCGGGCAGTTTTTTTTTGAACTTTTGTATGGAACTGCTGATCTACATGGCGTCATTTTGCCCAATGAAACCCAATGGCCTTCATTGTGACTCTCTTTTTCTTGATTATTAACGATCAAGCTTCGTGCTTAAACCTCTAACTGACGTCATATGAAAGCTTTTGTTTCGTTCATTTCACTATTGTTTTTTTGTTTCGTGAGTAGTTTTGCACATGCTGGCTTTCAAGCGAAGCGTCTCGATGAAACGAAGCAGAAATTAACGATCGACGGTAAGCTGGACGAGAGTGTTTGGCAGTTAGCAGTGCCACATGATGTGTTTTATCAGACGCAGCCATTTGATAAGCGTAAAGCACACTTGAGGACCGAGGTCCGGGTGTTATTTGATACCAATAATTTATACGTTGGGATTAAAGCTTTTGATTCCGATCCCGATAGCATACGTGATTCATTCTCTCGTCGTGACCGAATCACTATTGATCAGGATTTTTTTGCTTTATATTTAGATCCGAGTAGTGCGCATAAGTCGGCACAGATCTTTTTTGTGAATGCGAGAGGCACTGTAATGGATGGTATATACAGTGACTCTGCTGGCGAAGATTCTTCCCCAGATTTTGATTTCGAAGTTGCAACTTCACGCTTTTCTGGAGGTTGGAGTGCCGAATATCGCATTCCATTTTCTTCTATTGCTTACGATAAGGATTCCAAGACACCTTGGAGCATGTTAGTACTGCGTAATATGACACGCGAACAGCGTTATCGCATGTACAGTGGACAAGTGACCCGTGCGACCAATTGCAATCTATGTTACTCAGATACCATTGATGGCTTACAGGATTTGCCTTCGGGCTTGAGTTGGAACCTCACACCCCAGGTTGTAGGTCGCAGTACCAAGGATACCGTCGCTGGATCACCAACAATCGCAACTCGAGGTAAAGCGTTTAGTTTGGATTTGAAGGTCCGTCCCGATTCAGCGACGACAATTGACCTCACACTCAATCCAGATTTTTCGCAAATCGAACTTGATTCACCGCAATTATCGGGAAACACGCGCTTTAGTTTGTTTGTACAGGAAAAACGTCCGTTTTTTTTAGAGGGCGCAGATATCTTACGTACCCCTTTCAATGTGATTAGTACGCGAAGTATTGCAAACCCTGATGCGGGATTTAGATACACAAGGCGAGATGCAGGCAAAGATGTTAGTTGGATCATGGCCAAGGATGCTGCCGGAGGTGCAGTGTTAATTCCACACACTTACTATACATCTTCGGCGAATGCTAATACGGCCTCGTTGGCAAATGATTTGCGTGCTAATTTCCGCTTGGGGACTATGTCTATTGGTGTCACGGCGACTGATCGAGAATATCAAGGTATCTCAGCTTACAACCGTGTGATCGGCCCAGATTTTGTGTGGCAGATCGATCGTAATCAAGCGCTTAGAGCACAACTTTTGTTGAGTGATACCAGCGCACAGCCCGATAGACAAGGCAATCTAAGCAAAGGCTTGGCGAGCTCTGGACATGCATTTTACGCAGGGTGGTCGAACGGTAATGATGCTTGGGGGATAGGTTTGAGCGTACGTGATCTGAGTAAGGACTTTCGCGATGATAATGGTTTTTTTTCACAGGTCGGGTTTCAGAGTGTTAATAATGATTTGACTAAGAAATGGGGAAGAGTCAGCATTTGGAATGAGCTTAATACCTACGTGTCCACGGAATACAAAATTGATGCAGACGGTAAGGTGATGTCTAAGAGTATTTCGCCAGGAGTGAGTGTTGCTGGTGCCTATGATAGCTCGGTTTATTTCAATATCAATCCAGCGATAAAAAGCAGGGTCAACGCCGCTGGTGAGTTGTATAGTTTGAATCGGATCGCTACTGGTTTTGCGATTAGCCCCGGAAAGCAAATTGCTCGTGTTAACGGTGACTTTACGCTCGGCGATGTTGTTGATGTTGCCGCGAACCGTTTGGGAAAAGGTGGATCAGCATCGTTCAGCGCAAAGTTACGCCCAATGGATAGAATCGAGTTCGATTCTAGTTACGCAACTAGTTGGATAAGTAGTAGTGATGAAGTCCACAGCGGTGAACGTGCTTATACAGAGACAGCGCTCCAAATTAATAGTGTAGTGCATTTTTCTGAAAGAGATAGTTTGCGCATCATTCTGCAAGACGCGCGAACCAGCCGCAATCCTGAGTTATACACGATGACGGTGGCGCCAGAAAGCAGTCGAACCGTCAATTCTTTAGTGTTTACGCGCCGAGTCGGTTTAGGCAGTGCCAGCTATCTTGGGTGGACCACGACCAAATCGGAGACACCGGGTTTTGTCGCCAAACGCAAACAAAGTGAAATTTTTGCGAAGTTATCTTGGCAAATTTAGTGGCGCTCATCGTCATTAGATTGGCATTTTTACTGATTAAATTTGCAAGAAAGGGCTCTTCGCAGGGTTTGACGTTTAGAGCAGACTTGGTTATCCTTCGCACATTGCGCCGATTTGAGATCAGCTTGCGGGCGCAGTTTGGATATGTTTTGTGCATATTCGGACGAATAAATACGGCTAAAGCGAGCTCGAATGCCGCAGTACCCCCTCCATTCAGCCCACCTTTTAGCCCCTAAGTGTATCGTGATTGCCGACAAACCTTGTGTTTGTCTCTTAAGGGAAGAACTTATGTCATCTGTTGGAATCGTTAAGCCTCAAGCTTATCGCTTTAGTGAAGCTTTGCCACTGCAAAGTGGTGCCACCATCAGCGATTACAGCCTGATGATTGAAACTTATGGCACCTTAAATGCTGACAAATCAAACGCGGTTTTGATTTGTCATGCGCTCAATGCATCGCATCATGTTGCTGGTTATTATGAAGATCAACCGAAGAATATCGGTTGGTGGGACAACATCATCGGCCCTGGCCGCCCGTTGGATACCGATAAGTTTTTTATTGTCGGATTGAATAATCTGGGGGGCTGCCATGGCTCCACGGGCCCTTCCT